>NZ_CP089470.1 GCF_021233435.1 Halobacterium noricense
CTGTTTTGGAGGGTTTGGATGGATGACCGCCTTAGACGCGAACGAACACGGAAACGATTACGATAACGTGAACGATTACGATAGCAGGAACGAAAACGTTGTTGTGGGGGTGTCGATAGGCGACTTTCCACTTTCACCATATCCGTTAGTGTTTACGTATGCGATTATGATAACGAAAACGTAAACGATGGCACGAACGATTTCATACACGGTCTACAGCGAGGCCGGCGGCGTCGGCAAAACGACGCTCGCAGCGAACCTCGCACATGGCCACGAAGAGAACGGTGACGACGTCCTCGCTATCGACCTCGACCCGCAGGAAGGATCCCTGACGCACCTGCTGGACGTCGGAGAGAACCGCGCGGACCCGGACGCAGACAACATCGTCCGACACCTCATCGGCCAGCCGAGAGGAGACGTTGAGGACCTCATCGAGGAGACCGAGGAAGGCATCGACGTCATCCCGAGTCATCACATGCTGGAGCGGCTCACCCGTCTCCTCTACGAGGCAGAGGACCGCGCTGACGGTGAGTTCCATCCGGAACGCCAGTTACATCGCGTGCTCGGCGAATCAGGCATCCCGAGCGAGTACGACGTGATTCTGGTCGACCCACCGGCGACGAGCGGCGACCATCTCTACAACGCGATTTACGCGACGCGCTCGCTCGTGCTGCCGCTAGAACTGTCCGGGAAGGGAGAGCAAAGCGTCGAAGGCCTCGGTGAGCTCGTCGACGGGCTTGAGCGGAACGTCGGCATCGACGTCGGCGTGCTCGCGGTCGTGCCGAACGGTGTCAAGCACACGACCGACCAGGAGGAGTACCGCGAGGAGATCGAGGACCTCGGCTACAACGTGCCCGTGGTCATCGACGACCGGACGTCGCTGATGCAGGGCATGTGGCGCGAGCAGTGTACGGCGTTCCGCTACGTCGAGGAGCACCGTTCGCGGCGCCGCGACTACGAGGTCGAGACGCTTGAGGAGATTCGAGAGCTCGTGCAGTTCATTACACGCGAAACGCGGGGTGTTGAGGTATGACTGGTATGAAGTCCGGTGCTGGCGAGGATCCATGGGACGACGAACCCGAGGAGCCGGAGTCTCAGAGCGAGGGCGAGGAGGCGCTGTTCGACGAGGAAGCTGAGGAAGACGTCTCCGAAACGACGCCGGCGGACATCATCGCGGAGAAGCTGGGAGAGATTGAGGCCGGCGAGCTGCGGACGAACGTGAATTTCCGGCACGAGAAGTCGAAGGCAATCCTCGCGGCGATGGATGAGTCCGAGGAGCTTCGTGAGGAGCTTGCAGCGCTCGGTGATGCTGTCGGCGTGGACCTCGACCCGGACGAGTTAGACCAGTCGTCCGTGGCGCGTGCGGCGTTCCTCGCTGGACTGGCGTCTGTGGCGCCGGAAGTGCTGGAGACGTTCGACGAGGCGGAAGACAAGCACGAAGGCGACTCGCTGCTCTAGGAAGCACCATCGCGAGTCGTCTGAGTGCGTCGACGGTGGATTTAGGGTGGTGTCGCCGACGGTGACGTCTTTTGCGGTGACTGTGAAAGACGGTTAGGCGTGCCAGAGACCAGGTGCGCGAACTTCGCGACGCACGTGATGCTGTATGCTGCGATAACGACCAGGGCAATGGCGACGAAGCCGGTGTTGGCGTAATCGAGTATGTCGCCTAACGAGACGTCTTCGAGGGCTCCGTCAAGCCGATCAACGACGCGGTCGTCGTGTAGGCGGCCGGCGTTTAATCGTCGCTGGATTCCTTGCTGTTCTCGTCTTCGCCGGACGCTGAGTGGTCTTGGGTGTTCGTGGAGAAACTAGCCGTATCGGCGTCTGACCGACTCCACTCGTCGGAGGATTCCGTGACGTCGCTGCTGTCCATCCGTGAGTCGTCTGGCTGGTTGTCCATAGCTGGCTCCGCGTCTTCCCGCGCCTCCGTGCTGTCGTTGGTGGCTGTGGTACCCTCGTATTCTTCGAGGTCCGTCTGCGCGTGGTTCTCGGACTCCGGTTCTCCGTTTCCATCATCATACTCGTCGATGGAAGCCTGCCGCCTCGCGTTGCCGCCGTCGTCGTCGTTCGACCAGTATTTCTCGCGGAGCTGTTCACTCCGGAGTGCCATATTCTCCTTCGCTCGCATGCGATACCGGTGCATTCCTTCGGCCGCTGAATTTGCCGTATTGACGGTTGCGTCCGTCGCGTCACTAGCAATGCCGCGGGCTGTGGACTCCTCTGCGCGCCGGTTTCGCGCAATTGTATCCGTGGCTCGTTCCGCCCCACTCTTTGTTTTCTTCCCAGCTGTCACCGCACCTTTCCCAGCTCCTTTTGCGGTCCCTTTGGCGGCGCGTTTACTCCCGCGTGCAGCTTTGCGTGCGCCTGACCCGACGCGTTCGGCACGCTGCTGACGACGACGTCGCTGCGACCGCATCCGCCGTGACGACGAGAAATCCGTCTTCGGGTCGTGCTTGTGTTCCTCGCTCGTCCCACTCGACGTTCCGCCACTACGGCTACCGCCACTTCTGTTGCCCGAAGCCTGTGACGAACCATTGCTTGCTGCCGCTGCGCCTGCCCCTGACGCCCGCATCCCACGAGACACCCCACGGCCTGTCCGCGACCCCGTCCGGACAGCACTTGACACCTGCGACGAGAACGAAAACACGTACTTCGGAACCAGCGCTGCACCCGCAATCGTCGCGAATCCAAGAACTGTTGACGTCATCCCTGCCCCAATTCCGCCGGTTCCTGTGGCAGCGGCCCCTCCGTTGCCTTGGAGGAGTAATGCGCCAATTCGGAGTAGTAAGGCGGTCGGGAGGGTCATTAAGACGAGCGGAATGAATTTCCCCATCATGCTCTTTGCCCATCCTCAGTACCTCACAAAGCATCGCCAGTTAGCCTGACCTGAGCCATCTGTTCTGTTGTGATGAGTCGTCAGTAACGGTCGAGCAACGCTGATCGAAGAGGGAGCTGTCGCTGTCGGCGGCAGTCAGCCGCCGACGCGACAGCGTTGCCACTCCTGAAGGGAGCTTGCTCGGTCGGTGACTACCGGTGGAACCGGTCGTCAGGTGGCCGATTCGCGGGGACGGCCCGACGCACCGCGAGGGCCGTCCACGCAGCCCGCCGAACCATATTCACGAACTCCTTGTACGGCCACCACCAGAGGCGACGCCCGCCTCGGCGCGGCGTCGCCACGTATTCGTAGTGCAGATACCGCCACGCATTCTGCAAGAGCAGACTCACCACAACGTACAGAAGTCTCACCGTCGCGTTTCGCGTCGTTGTCGTCGCTATCGCTTGCTCGGACAAGCGATAGCTTGACTCGATACCGAAGCGTTTCGAGTAATGGTATCGAGCCTGGCGTGGTGTCTCGATAAACGGCGCGTCAGCGGCGTAGCCGTGACGCGCCACACCGTGGTCGTCGTACCGTCCGTTCAGGTACGTACAGTCGATGTAGACGGGAAACTCGACGGTCCAGCTGTGACCGTCGAGTTTCCCCGTCAGATCGTGTTGAATGACGCGACTCCACCCTTCCGCAAGTTCCTGCTGAATCGTCTTCCCCCACTGAATGATCGGGACCACGTAGGCGTAGTTGTGCGCCTGCAACAGCGTGAGACACTTGCTGTCGTAGAATCCGCGATCAAGGTAGACGGCCTTGACATCGGCGTCAAGGCCGTCGAGTACACCAAGAAACTCAGCGAGGACACTGCTGGCGGTGTCGCCGTCTTCGAGACGGCGCACCGCCAGCGTATATCGTTTGTTCTTCACACGCGCGTAGAGTGTGGCGTAGGCGTGGAATGCGGTGGTTCCACGCTTGGCTTCCGAGTGATAGAGGTTCTCCGTGTCGTCTTCATCACCGTAGTAGGGCCGCAGGTGGAGGTCTGCGCAGACCTCCACCTGCTCAGGAAGCAGTTCGACGATATCTCGTCGAAGAAGCGTGTTAGCGACTCGTTCGAGCCGTTTGGGCTCGAACTTCGTCCGGAGATGGTAGAGGATCGTGTTGGCAGCGGGGCCGTTCTGACTCGACGCACAGAGCGTAGAGACAGAGGTCCCGTCGGCGCAAGCGCCGACGAGGACCTCATAGATGCCCTCAGTAGTGATTTCAGCGTTATTGGCTAAGGAAAGCGGAACTTCCTCCTCAAGGGTGTTGACGAGAAAGTTAAGAAGCTGGTCCTCGTGAATCTCACTGTCTGCTTGCTGGGTCGTAGACACACCTTCAGCAAGCAGACGTTCTAACTAAGCGGCTTTGTGATGTACTGATCCTTCAACGGGCTTGATGGGGACTATCCAGAACATCAACAGAATGGGCATCGCGACCATATAGGCGTAGATGCCGACTCGCCGGAGTAGGAAAACAGCAATAACTACCAGTAGGACGCTTGAACCAGCGATATAGATAAGCAGGGCGACGATGCCCGTGCCGGCTGCAGAAGTGGCAGATCCGGTGATTGCTGATGCAAATTGGTCTGCTGCACCTCCGAGAATGACGTCTGCGAGGTCGTTGTTGAATTTGAGGAACCAACCGCCAAACCACCACCATGAATAGGCGAGCGGATAGGCGAAGACAGCTCGACGAATGCTCGTCTGCTTCTGTTTTGGCGTGAAAATGTTGAAGAACATCGCGAGCCCGAGCGCTAGCCCGAATAGTGTGGGAAGAAGCAGGATGACGGTGTCGTTGTATATGTTCTGGAAGAGGGTCGCCCACGGATCCTTCGTCGGGCTGCCAAATGAATAGAGATTATCGGGGTAGGGGGTGCTGGTGAGGTAGTCCGCTGCGAGGCTGAATAACCACTTGACGAATCCACGGACTGGCTCGACGAGCCCACCAATAACGTCGTAGATGGCATTTTTAACTGTCTGTCCGATTCCCGGCATAGATTAGTTCACAATTTCTATCTCTATTATATTTTTGTCGATAAAACGTTCTAGAAAATGAGAATGGGCTACGACTCGCTAACAGTCCAATCCTGAATCGACGACTTTTGACAGCCAACACTCCCCACAGATTGCACTTGACTACCAAACAAGGTGAAATCGAGATCTACGGTCGCCACATGCTCATGTGCCGTCTCAAGAACGACATCTGCACTTCGCGACTCACCCGTACACAACTCGTCCGAATCCCCCGTTAACGGTGACCCACGAGACGTTACTGTCATCGATTCGCCCGGGTTAAATTCCGCAGTCGCCCTTCCGCTAATCCTTGGTCGTTCGAAGCGAGGCGGCGTCGGATTCGGGACGTCCCCCTCAACACGTAGTACCTCAATTTGCGTCGGGAGATCTCCCGTATTCGACAGTTCCAGAGCAATCTTATCAGTCACCTGCTTATCTGAGCCAACCCCGCTGGACTTGGCGAGAGTAATATTGTCGACCTCGAAACTCCGTTCAAGCGTAATCGACTGCTCTCCGACAACATTTCCGTTTTTGACGGCAACGACGTCGAACGCACCGGCTTTAAGCCCGGTAAGAGGCAGCTGTGTTGCGGTGCCGGTAGCGAGTTCACGGCGGGCAACCTCGGATCCGTTACTGTTGCGGAGGGTAACTGCGGAGATCGATGTGTCCGTGAGTGCGACGTCCAGGGCTGCGCCTTCCTCGTTCTCGGTGGGGAGGCTGCCAGTGGTCGGCTCGACCGCCTCGAAGACATCTGCGTTCGACGACTGCGTGGACGTCGACGTGTTTGTTGCGGCTGTGGCATCTCCGCTCTCGGAGTCGTTGGAATTGTTGGAGGTGGAGTTACAGCCGGCGAAGACCGTGACGGCGGCTGTACCGATGGAAGCGAGGGCCGCACGGCGGCGCTGGTCTGGCATAAATCGGATAATCTATGCGACCGGAAAATCACTTTCGGGTACTCGAGCGCTAACCAACATATTCCATGCGTTGACTACGTTTGTTGGTTAGGATGGTGGTCTGTTACTATAACGGGGACACCCCGTTCACCATGCCGTTAGGGCTAGCCCTAACGGTTATTATGTTAGGGATTATACTAACACTTGTGGATGAGCGATGAGGTCATCGTTCTCGAAGACGAAATCGAAGCCTACGCGGACAACACAGTCGCCCGAATCCGCATCCTCGACGTCCCCGAATCCGACAAATTCCCTGAAGGCGTCAAATACGCGTTCCACTACGGCGAAGCCGGCGGCGACACGCCCATCATTCGATTCGACAACCTCTACCGAGCGTGGCGGGCAGCACTCCCCGAAGAGAAACGCACCAACTGGTAGCCACTAACCAACACACCATGACTCAGACACTCCACGTCACGATTGGCTCCCCCGACCGTAGCGGCCTCGAAGACCATCTCAAAGCGATTGATGCTGGTGAGGACGTCACGGCCCACAATCCGACGCTTGCCATCGAAGACCTCGAAACGTTCGGGCGGGTGTTCCGCAGCACGAACCTTGAGCTCCTAGAAGCTATCGTCGAACACAATCCCAGCAGCATTCGGGAACTTGCGCGTCTCGTCGACCGGAACCCCCCGGAGGTCTTGGAGAACGTCAACGAGCTCGCAGACTACGGCCTCCTAGAACTCAAGGAAGATGGACAGGCGAAACGCCCGGTCGTCTGGTACGACAAGATCGACATCGACCTCCCGCTGACGTCGACGGGAGCCCAACGGGACCCGGCAAACGCCTAGCGCCCGGTTCTCGCCCTCAGTGTTAACCAACACCGGCCGAATCTGTCGGCAGGTGTTGGTTAGAGTAGTATTGGCCGAGCGACCCTGAACGAGCCGCGGTTGCCCGGTTGTGTGAACAAGAATGTCCTCAGGACACAGTGTCGCCGTGAATCAGCGTCTAAACGGATGAACCTTCTAATCTTCCCACGAATTCGTTCACAAAGGATTCCCGATCTCGTGTGCACATCTCGAAAATCAGTTATCTCGACGTGGAGCCCCGTGAGGAGACAGAAAGAAGACGGAACATGAGCTGACCAGCACACTTTTTATTCGCCTTCCTAGATTCGGAAGCATGGTTAACCGCCGTAGGCTACTTGCTTCAGGCGCGACTGCCGTTATCGCTGCCTCATCGGGCTGCTTAAGTAAGAATTCAGACGCCAGCAGCGCGATTAGTGAATATCGTCTCGGTCATGGTTACTTCCAAGACGCTGAGGAAACCTCTCCTAACGTTTCAGAAACGAAAGACCGCAAAGAGCCAGCATTATTCAGAGAATCGGCCAATTTGTTCAAGCAGGCTCAGCAGAAATTCTCGGAGGCGAAACAGTTAGCGAATACTGAGCGCGCGAAGAAGATTGCACAGATTGCTCTTGAAAAGTCTGCTCTCAAATCACAGGAGATGAATCAGCTTGCCCAAGATAATACCCAAATGGCAATCACGAAATCACAGTTAGCTGGTGACCGCCGACTCGCATCCGTTTCTGAATTCAAAGACGCGACGAATAATTCCTATTTCTCCTTCTAAACCACCTGGTCAATCTGGTAACTCTGGCCTGAAACCATACCAGATTTGATAGAATACCGCTATCGGCCTTGAATGGTTTCGCGCTCGCCAGCAGGGCTGGTTGCGGGTGCGGCTGCGGGGCGGTGGGGAGTGTTTTGGATTGGTGGCCTTAGGCACACGTTCTTTGGTTCCGTTTGGCGACTCAAGTTCTAACCAACAGGCTACTCTTCCGTCCTTAGATGTTGGTTAGGATTCGTCACGCAATTCCGTAACATCGGCTGGCGTGATATGAGACGAGCGACCCCACTGTTTCCGCTGTTCTTTGGTTCGGGTGGGATGTATATTTGACTACCCTCCCACCCCACTGCTTCCGCTGTTCTAGTGAAGAAGTGATGGGGATAATTCCAGCATCCCCATCATTTACCGAATAAAGATGGACTACGGATTAATTTTACATTCAACGTCATAAAGGTATCTTCTAGAAATAGACACAACCAGCACTAAACAGGAGACGACAACAGCAAGAAACCAACTAGGTGGCTGTCCTACGAGCAGCATCCTCAAGAAACTCGAAGAACAGCGGAAGCAGTGGGGTGGGGGTGTCCAGTACGACTCTTGCAAAACACCCCACCAAAACCGCGACCAGTACCTCAATCCCCAATACTCGCTAATGCGGATTGAATCGTCTTCACTTCATACACCAGCTCGTGTTTCGTGAACTTCCCACCACTCCGTCCCTGATTAATCTCGTTCCGAGACGCAATCCCAAGCTGGCTAAGAGCCGCAAGATTATCCCGAATCGACCGCACCGACACAGGGTCCTTCCCCGTCTCCTCACAGATCTTCCGGTAAATCGGAATAATCTCTTGAGTCCGTGCCGGCGTCGCACCCTCGTTAGTCATATTCATCAACGTCCGCAGGAGAACCCGTGCGTGCTCGGAAAGATCCGAAATCCCCTCCGCGATAATCTCCTTCTCAATCTCTTCTTTCCCCCGATTGACGTGCTCCTCTCGAATCATCTCATCGTGGTTCTTTCTCGCGAGATCGCCCGCCATCAAGAGCAGATCAAGCGCCCGTCGCGCATCACCCGACTCACGCGCTCCATGCGCAGCACAAAGCGGAATTACATCCTCACTCAGCGTGTCGTCGTAGAACGCCACTTCTTCACGCTGTTTGAGGACTTCTCGGAGCTGTCGCGCATCGTAGGCGGAGAAACTGACCACGCGCTCACAGAGGGATGAACGAACTTTTGACGAGAGATTCTCGCGGAACGTCAGGTCGTTCGAGATGCCGATAATACCGAGGTTGACGTCGGAGATGTTGCCGTTGTCTCGAGCTCGGGTGAGCTGGTAGAGAATTGAATCGTCGTTGAGATGGTCAACTTCGTCAAGGACGATGAGGACCGTCCCATCACAGGCGTCTAGTTCCTCCCAGAGGAACTGGTAGACCTTCGACTGGGGGTAGCCAGTCGAAGCAATCTGGTCTTCGTGTGGCCGGAGCTGGTTGACAATCTCGATGGCGGTCTGGTAGCTGGTGTTGAGGCCGTCGCAGTTCACTTCGACGACAGTGACGCTGACGCCGGGGACTTCTTCAACGTCTTCCTGGAGTTGGCCGAGAAGATATCGGGTGGCGGCTGTTTTCCCGACGCCGCTTTTCCCGTAGAGGAAGATGTTGGAGGGGTTTTCGTCGTTGATGACTGGTTGGAGGGCCGCGTGGAACTCCTCGAGTTCGTCGTCGCGCCCGACGAGTGTGTTCGGAGTGTAGTCCTCCGTGAGGGCGTCTCGATCCCGGAAGATCTGGGTGTCCTGTTCGAACGTGAAGTCGGCCATGGCTGCACGTGGAAAGGATGAGACAATAAATCCACCGACCACCCACTTCCGGTGTTTCCGTTGAAATGAATGTATATAAACAATCCCGGGTATCCCAACCCCAGTACTTCCGTTGTTCTCTATATTTCCCCTCCTTGCTATCTTAGCTACTTCTCTGGCGACCCTGAACGAGCCGCGGTTACCCAACCGGGTGAACACACGTACGCTCACCGCACGGTGTCTCTGTGAATCAGCGTCTGAGCGGGTGAATATTTTAATCTCCAATTTGTTTACTCAGAATCCCCAATCACGTGTGAACATCTCGGAAACGAATTCTCTTAGCGTGCAACCCGGTGGTTCACGCGGAAACTCGTTTCCTGGGGATTCGATGAATCGCTAAGTACACGTTATGTACTGATTGTTACCTGCCCATCGTTGTCGATGCCGATTGTGGTTGCAGAATCATCGCTTGGGAAGGTGTACGTCTTGACAGTCGTGTTCCCATCGACGGTCACCGCGACCTGGTACTCGCCGTTTTCGCCGAACGCTTCCAGCTGAGTATCCGATTCGGCGTCAAGCGTCCGACCGGCCGAATACACCAGCTCTCCGCCACTGGTAATTTCAACCATAACTGCGTGGCTGACATTATCTTGATTGACCAACTGCATCGTATCGGTCGGGGTACTACTGTTCTGGAACGCACTACAACCCGCCGTGACGACGAGCAGACCGACGAGCAGGCCGAGTGCTATTTGTTTCCGTGGAGGGCTCACAGGCTAACGTCGCAAACAAAACAGAAAAAATTTGCCAAGATACCGTAGTTAGACCCCCATTTTGCGCCCATTTCACGAGGACTGCTAAGGAATTTATACGTCAAGGTGGTCCGAGGTCACGTGCCCGCCGCAATTCTGGCATTCGTTTGGTCAGGTGGGTGCGGGTTCGTCGCTGGATTCGGCTCCGGCCAACTCAACATCCAGGTGCATTCGCTCGTAGGGAACGTACGGCCGCTTCGCCTGTCCATCGTCAGCGATGAACAACAGACCGTAGTCTGCGAGTCGGGTGACGTCGTCGTGGACGGTCCGGTAGTCGCGGTCAAGCGCCTCCGCGAGCGCAGAGATACTCTCTGCGGCACCCTCGGCCGCGACAAGCACGCGCAGCAGTTCGAGACGCCGGTTCATGAAGACGTTCCAGAGTTCACCCACCGTTGCGAACGAGACGACTGCCGGCTGCTCATCGCCATCGCTAACCGCATCAGCAGCGGCAAGCGTCTGCTCGCGTGTGTGGTCGAAGCCCTCGACGGTGACGCGAAGGACGTCAGGGTGAGGGCGGTCGCGAGGGTCGCGGTACTTCTCGGGCCAGCCGTCGCCAGACGTGTCAGTCATTGTTCCGTAGCAAAGACAGAAGAGGGGAGAGGCGGCTACTCGAGTTGGTTGAGGAGTTCGCGGTCCTCGTCGATAATTTCTCGAACCCGCTCCCGGTGCTTGTCGGATCCGTCTGGTTCGCGGTCTTCGTAACTCATGATATCATGTGTCTGACTTCGAGCACCGTGAATTTTCTCACGGTTCGGGGTCTTCGCCGATGTTACTGGCCCCTGCCACTTCACAATCGTTTCTGCATTATCTATAGCGAGGGTGTCATAGAACGATTACCACACCAAAGAGCAGGGTGAATGCTGAGATGGTATGGCCTCAGCGACCCTGCAAGATGATCCTTCGGTAGAGACGTTCTTCAATGTCGCGGAGACCGAGACGCTAGCGCTGTTTGAGCACCTCTCCTTCGAGTTTCTCGAAGAGTTCGACGTGTTCGCCCCGGCGCAGACGGGGCGAACACGAGAGCACGAACCACCAGAGCTGATGCGTGGCTTCCTCCACTGCTACTACAAGGACATCTATGGAATTCGTCCAGTTGAACGAGAGCTTCGGAACACGGTTGTCTGGCTGAGCTGTGGCTTCGATCGACCGCCGTCGAGAGACGCGGTCGATCGCTTTCTCACCGACCTCGAACACGTCGTCGACGAAGTCTTTGACCGACTCGTCGAGCAGGCCGCCGTCCGCGGCCTGCTCGACTTGACCTACTGTATCGATTCAACGGACGTGAGGGCGATGCCTGCCGATCAAGACGCGTCGAAGTGCTACGATCCAACCGACGACGAGTACTACTACGGCTACGGCTGTACGATCGTCTCGACCGGGCAAAAGATCCCAATCGCGGCGGAATTCACAGAGAGTAAACAAGCGCCAGAGGAGACGGCGATGCGCGTCACGCGTGACGCGCTCGCCGTCGCCAAGCCGATCTGGATGGTCGGTGACAGCGCCTACGACACGCTCGACTGGCACGACCACCTGCTGGCCGCAGGGGTCGTGCCAGTCGCGCCGTACAACGCGCGAAACACTGACGACCCGAAAGACATCGAGTACAGGGTCGAAGACCGCATCACCGAACACAGCGAGGACGTTCAGCTGAAGCAGTCCACGTTGGATGAGACGTACAACCGCCGTACTGGAGTCGAACGAACCAACGAATCAGTGAAGGACTGCGGCCTCGGGCGAACGCACGCCCGAGGCCGCGTCCACGCACGGGCGCAGGTGTTTGTTGCCCTGTGCCTTCGCCTCGTCGTCGCTATCACCAACTACGAACGTGGAGACAATCCGGGAAGTACGATCATCACGGTGTGAGAAGAGTTCTATGACACCCTCGTGCTATAGTAATCACAGTCAGCAGCGAAGAGCTAGGATAAGAGCTGATGTCCGTAATGAGGGCGTTTAGAGAGATTGAGAAGGGTCGGTTCGAGACGGGAAGTTTGTAACTCCCGAGTGGGGTGAGGTGGGATTGAAAAGGGATGTGACGGCCACGACCCAGCACGGTGTTGTCCTGGCGTGGTCGCCCCATCACCTCCCGCCTCTGAATCACATGCAATATCTTCCCCAGTGGCAACACACCGCCACCAAGTTGTATCAACCCCTGACCCAGCCCGTACTGTTTCGAGGGCCACGATGACGCGGCGGACGCGTCCCGAACAGGGACAGACCACACGCGAAGCACTCGAGATGCACCTCGCACAAGCACTCACTCGCTGTGAGTCAGCCGTCGTCCGTGCGCATCTGGAGGCTGCGTTACGGCAGTGTCGTGACCTCCCGCCGACGCCGCTCGTCGAGTGCCCGGTCTGTGGGCGAGTCGGATTGCCAGAGCGAATTCAAGCACACGACTGCTCGGAAGCGTCTCGCGACAGCTGACGACACAATCACAGCTCTCCACGCCTATTCTCTCATCGAAGAAGGCGAACCCGCACACCGCTGGAGAGAACGTCCCAATCCACCGTACCAGAGAACACGCGCCGAAGGCAAGTCGAAGCGTCTGTACTCCTCGCGACAAAGAATACGCTGACTATAGCCCATTCTCGAGCCGACGCCAGCACGAATACCGACAACGTCGGAGTCATTCTCGACGACGTGTAACAGCCAATTCAAAGCCTCTCTCGGATGATGGGTTTCGGTGTCTTCCACGGACGCGAGTTCATCACGCTTCGTGAGGACGGCCAGATTGCGCCGAACTCTACAGTCGGTGAACAGTACCTCGATGACAAGGAAGCCGTCATGCTCGCGTACAACGACAGTGGCAACGAGATCGCAATCATTCCCCTTGAGGAAAACTACGATCGGGGAGATGTCTACGCCCACCGCGCCGGTAAGACCCACACAATCTCGGCGCGAGGCTTCCTCAAGAACAACGACATCATGCCCGACGAAACCATCCGCTACACGCCAGAGTGGGACGACGACATCGGCGGCGACAACGTCGAAGGCGGCTTCCGACTTGACCTCGACCAAGAGGGCGAAGTCGTAACTATCGACTCATCCACGGAGGAAGTTACCGACGACACCAACGACGACGCCAGCGACGACACCGCAGCACCCGCTCAGTAACCGCCACCTGGACATCCCGAGTCGGTACCGCCCACCGCTAGCGCGCCATCCGACTCCTCACGTTGTTCTCTCCTCGCGCGGTCTCCTACCGGCACGATCGGTTACGAGCGCCACGGCGAGCACACGCTACGCTCAGGCGCACGACACAACGACACCACAGCCACGACGAATGAACGCCACCAGCACAGTCGATGGGTCTCCACACGACTTCGGGGGTGATGCACGGCGCAGTCCGCACAGGAGAATGCCGAACCCGTACTCCAGCAGCCACCACCGCGTGTTCGACACGATGCGGGTGGCGTGTACTGGTCGCGGGCGGTGGGGTCGAATCCGCTGAATCTGATCTGGCGTCTACACCGCCAGTACCGACAGTATACTGTTCGCACAACGAGCCCACACGCACGAAAGCCGAACGCAGTAACGTTTCTACAACGACGACGGACGTGAGAAACCTCAACGACACCCCGATCCCACAACCAGCACACCATCAACAACGAATCGTCCACAGTGACGCCCAGTACCGAACGCGAGTGCTCGGCAGTCGCCGCCCGAGCTCACCCCACGCTATCGCTGAGGTTGTCTTCCCCGTGATCATCGGCGGTGTTCTCCCACCGCTCTCGCCATACCTACCATATTCGATATAGTTTAGCCGGTGTTTTTCGGTTCTAAGTACACGACGGGGGCCGGATTCGGGGGTCTCATGTTTATGTCCGTAATTGCCAGATGGCAGTCGGATTCCGGGGGGTGCGTGTTTACTGCCACAGTAGAACTGCGGCGCAGACAGTAACTCGCGTAATTACCAGACGGCGTTGGGATTACGGGTGTCTGTGTTTACTCCCGTAAGTACCGGACGGCCCCAGAGTTTCACGGGGGTTGTATTTACTCGGTCAGAGCCCCCTCACAGAATCGCCCCGGCACCCTAATCACCAGACGGCGGCCGGATTCAGGGGGTGTATGTTTAGTACCGTAATCACCGGACGGCAGTAGGATTCGGCGTGTCTGTGTTTAACTCTTGAACCGGCTTCAAAACCCCGTGTAATCACCAGACGGCAATCGAATTGGGCGCTTCCATGTTTATTTATGCTTTCTACCTGTTAGTTTGTGTAATCACCAGATGGCGGTGCAATTCAGGGGGTAATCTGTTTAATTCGCCACCCCCAAATTCAGCCACATACGTTCAGCCACGGAACGAGACGCGATTATAGGGTCTATACAGAGTTCTCCACTTGTCTAATATGACCAGCGGAATTCACACAATTAGGGTTCAGGGAGGTTGAAGTTCCAGTTGGTAGTCGCGTGGCGGTTGATTCAGGCGGAGCCGGGTTGGAGGCGAGGAGGAGAGGGGGAGGGAAGGAGTGATGGGAGAGTGGACTACCAGATTGTTGATACTGGTGGGAACCCTCGGGGGAGCACACGAGTAGGAGGTGGAGTTCGGTCGTTACCGGCGAGGTATTTGAGCGAGAAGGCAGAGGGGGTCAGTGGTCGAGTGGCGAGGGTGGATGGCTGGCGGGGAGAGTAGCAGTGGTGGGGGTCAGACTGGACTCAGTAGAGACGGGGAACTACTGCGGTCGTGCGGCGGCGAGATGGGGACTGGCTGGACTGAGCGAAGTAGGGGATGCATCGCCGCAGCGAGAACGAGAGTTGGTGGGGTCGAGTAGCGAGATGGGAGTGGCGATGGTGAAGCGAGACGATGGGGTTCGGGGGTGGGTGCTGCAGGACTTGGGACTGTGGCGGCGACAGCGATGGAGGAGGGGTGAAGGGAGCGAGGACGACGACGATGTGGTGGGGCGGCAGCGACAACGACGACGACGACAGCGAAGCGGGAGCGGGGGGAGCGAGAGCGAGAACGAAGACGACGACGTCGGGGGTCGAGGGCGATGCGGGATGGGGGCGATAGCACGAGCAGGCAGCAACGACACAACACGGCTCGGGAACGCAACAGCAACAACGGACAGCGAACATCGACAGCGGACAACAGACAGCGAGGGGGACAGCTTGAGGGCCAACGCGGTTCGACGTCCGGGAACAAGACATCCCCTTCTAGGAGGGCTCTAGAAGGGGGATGAGAGTGGGGGTTGGTATTAGAGCAGGAGAAGATCTTGCCCGGCGTTGCCGTAGGCGGGACTCTCAGGGCGGAGCCAGCGTGTCAGTCGGGGCGGGGCCGGATGGTGGGCGCGGCGGCGGGGAGTAGCCGGGGCCGGCAAACAACAACTAGAACAAGACTAGGTCGGCAAAATGTGGGGGCCTCGACTCAGCGAACGGGATTGTCAACCCAGGTCCCACGGCCAAGTCAGGCACGTGGCTAATACGTGTGGCGTCGGCTCAGGCGCTTTTGCTCGCTGGGGACGCTGTTTGGATGGTCTGTGTTCTCCATATCGCTTACAACGCTCTGCGGACCGAGACGACAGCAAGGCCTCGGTCCGATGTGATGATTACGGGGAGCCGAACAGGGGGACGCTCGTGATGACTTTGACGATATTTCGGTACGACTCTGTGAAGTACCTCGGGGACAAGCCCCGAGGCACTCGCCCTGTTCAGCCTGTAGAGGCGTTATGCGTCTATCGTGGTTGTCCTGGTCTCTGAGTTGGTGCGACTGAAGTGTGGACGGACGAGATCTGTGACCCTCGTTCAACGAGTAGTCCCTCATCGAAGTTTTCAGTGGTATCAGAGATCACGGGTTCATGGCTAACGCGCCCAGCCTCGGTTGAGTGGAAGTCACGGTCACGGTCACGGTAGTTCTGTCTATTGGTGAATCATTCAGAGAAATGCGGATTGACGTTGAATTGTGGGCTCCTATATCCCTCTACCTCCTCTTCTAACTACCTATTAGATGCGACTCTAGGACCGCAATATCTAATAACTAATTAGTCATTAGTTCATAGTGAGGACGTTATCGTATGGACTTGAATGAGACAGACCAGCTGATTTTAGCGAAGCTCAGAGAGGGCAGGTGCACCCCGCGGTATTTAGCAGATGAACTCACCCGAAACAAATCGTATGTAAGTCAGCGGTTACGGCATCTCCAAGATGAAGGATACGTTGATCGCGTCCATCGAGGATTGTACCGACTTACCGCTGTTGACCCATCTCACGTTTCCGCCGATGAGCTAGTAGAATCGTGTGAGCCAGAGGAGTTAGTTTCCCCGTGTGAAGACTCCAGTCAATACGATTCCACAGCGAATGAAGTCCCGTCTGAGATATCCTCACTACGTATCGAATTCGGCACTGACGATATTGCGAGCGTGGCCTCACGTGTCTGTCAATCCGGGACGGACGAAGAGCAACTGGCCCTGGAGTCACTCATTCACGATATCCTGTGGGTACTCATTCAAGATGGGGAGCTACCGGGGAAGGCCCTTCGGACCAAAATAAAGCAGCTGAACGATCTCGACGTCGTTGATTTCAGGGATATCCACCAGTACAAGGTTGCAATCACGAACAGACTCACAAACCACCCTCAAATTAGCGTGCGACGTAATTCACGATCGAGAGACGTGGTCTATACTGGCGAATCACCTGTGGTCCGTTTGTAACGTCTCGGGTGCCGCGAGCGACGCGGTTTCTCGCCGGACAGGATGTTGACTGTCAGGATAGTTTCGCATTAATGGTTATCGTGGCATGATTCAAATCGTAATGGGGTGAGTCGAGTCTGTATTGGGTATTTGGTATTGTTGTCTAAGAAACCTAATTGCCGGGGATTTCATACCGCAAGGGGTGGATAATTAGGGAGAATATTTCTGTGTATTAATCTATTATAGCGATATCTCTTGTAGGGAACAGTCCAATTTCAATAGATAAAACACAACGAGACTCGCAACCCCCCACGAAGTACCGCGGGAGTGGGGGCTGTGAGAGACTTGTTTTTAACTACCGGAGGTAGTGGAGTGTGAATTAATAGGTCGATAACACTACAAGGAGATTCTTGCGGTACAGACGTTCAAAGACGCAAATACGCGATTCAGGGTTTGTGACAGCGATATAAAAGTCACAGCCAATCCAACACAGAACTAGCACGATTCTAGCGGAATCCCCCGGCGCAGGCACGCCGGAGGAATCGTGCTGCCACACCGATGACAGCAAGCCAAATTACCAGGGTCAACAGTGATAACTCTGTCTCACAGAGCGCCACGCTTGAACACGACCCACTGACACACCACGCCGTACAATTCGCACACCAACGAACTGCCACACCCGACGACGACAGCAGTCCCACAGGTATCCAGCTGCGTGAACTGATACCGCAGTATCTACCATGGCACCCGCACGGCACCGACGAACACCGCCCCGACGACACCTCCTCGAGAACCCGTCAGACGCATCGACGAACCACACTCACCTCGGGGGCGGTCTGAATGGACGATACAACCGACGACACGGCGTCGCTCGCCATCCCGATGGACCCCGACGTCGCGTTCAACGCAATCTCGAATAGTCGTCGTCGACGCGTCTTGTTATCGTTGTCACGCACCAGCGGCGAGCTCACCGCTAACGAACTCGCCTTCGAAATCGCGGCCATCGAAAATTCAGTCGACCCCAGCAAAGTCGGCAGTGACGAGCGGACGTCCGTCTACATCACGCTCACCCAATCACATCTCGAGACGCTCGCTGAGTGCGGTGCTATCGACTATGATGGCCGTTCGAAGACTGCGACTGCGGCGGATGCAACCGAACCGCTCGCCGAATACATCCGCCGACTCCAAACGGCGTGCTACAAGCCAGAATCGGAGGACCCCTCATGACGGACGCCCAGCAGCCAGCACTCGCAGTCCTTCAAGACATCGACGCCAACTTCCACCGGCTGTTTGAGAGCGTTGCTGAGACCGACGCCACAGAGTCCACACCGGCAGGCGATCCAATTGCCATGCTGCACAGAGCGCGGGCACAGATCGACGCTGCACTACTCGACCACCAGCGCCGAACGGACGACACCTCCCTCCCTGACTCTGAGTCGTGTCTCCTCCAGTGGAATCCATCCGGCACACCACCTCGTCGGCTCGTTCTCGAGCCCAGGGATGGCGACAGCTGGACGCGGCGTGAACTGGAGTGGACGGGAGACGGCTGGCGTGTCTGTCGTCGTGACACCGTCGACGACGTCGCGATCCGCGCACCCGCTGCACCACGGTATCCGAACCCGGTCGATCCGCCGTCGATCGACACGCTGCTTGCATGGGTCCGCGGCGCCTGGACGCATCCGGATCCACCAGCGCTCGTGTTCGAGGCTACCGCAACGACCGAACAGGGCGTCGTTGTCGCCGTCAACGACGAACTCCGGTATCGAGAGCGCGACAGCCAGCAGTGGTACACAGTCACCGAAGACGAACTCTACCACCATCTCCAACAGCAAGGCCAGCCGACGCTCCAGTCGCTCGCAGAGACGCCGCTAACGCGACAGCACTTCACCCAAAGTCCACTCACACAATGACGTCGGATACGCCTTCACTCCCGGACGGATACGACGACCACCTGAGCGTGCTCACGGATATGATTGCGTCCGTTCGTGACACGCTCAAGACTGACCACACGCTCTCTACTGACCAGCGGAGGTTCGCCCGCCGACTCCTGTTCTTGGCGAGCGAGCCAGTTAACGAAGCCGAACGCATTCTCCCCAAGTCAGACAGGACTGATGAACCGCGGGACGTCCAGACTCCAGACACGGGGGGCGACTACGAGGACGCACTCACCAATATCGAACGAGAGTTGTGTTGGCTGATTCAATCATTCCGAACTGAGCAGCCGGCAGCCTACCACTACGATGAAGCCCCGGCCGCGAAATTCACAACGGCACTTGAGTATGCGACGGCGCTGCGGGACATCCTGCCAGCGGTGCCGGCAGACAGTCCAGTACTCGCCGAGATGGACACGATCAGTGTCGACGATGTCGACCCGCACGTTGGTGGTCGTGGCGATAGCGATGGGCGGTGGCTCGAGTACCAGCTCCAGCGAGCACTCGAACGCTGGGGGTACGGTGCGGTGAGACGCCAACATCTCTTCAGTCTGGAGGTTGACGTCGTTGCCACGCGGAAAACGAAACAGCAGGACCCCAGTGATTGGATTGTCGCCCAATGTAAAGACTGGACGGACGACCCAATCACGCCAGTGGCTCTCTTCCGGTTGTGTACTGTGGCGTTTGCCTGCCGGGCGATGCCAGTGCTCTGCCATACGACCGAGCTAACGCCTCGAACGGAGCAACTTGCGCGTGAATTCGAGGTGAGGGTGCTTGAGCTACAAGATCTTGAACGTGCTGAGTTGCCTGCCCCGCAGGTTGCCAAACCAACGATGGAGCTCCAGGAGTGGCGGCCACAGTACCGCGCTCGCGATGATCGGGGCTCGCTCCCGTTGCTGTTCTACAACGAGCCGGGGAAACGGTTTAGCTACGTTCCAGGGTTCACCCCAGTAGGGAAAGACGCCGACTACGAACCGATTGAGAGTGATCGGGATGAGGATACACATCCCGCTGCTGGACGCTGACGTCTAAGTCAACACTTCGATCAGCAGGAGTCCCAGCAGTTACGGTGCGGAGGAGTCTCCGCTCCGGTGGAGTCTCGGCACTCGTTTCGAGATGTCGGGGCTTTGGTTAATTGGTGCGTGTACGGCTTACTCATCGATGCTCGGTAGTCTGGTCTCCCAATCCGTGTCAGCATACGCGTCATCAATTGGCGTGGATTCGAACAGTTGGACAGCCCCGTCAAGCCCCTCTAGTCGCTTCTGCAATTGACGGCCGCGCTCCGCGAGAGTGAACACGATGCTTGTTTCGGATGTCTGTCACTTGGGCTGCTCTGCCGGCCGATATTCGGAAACTTGTTCGGAGGGGAGATGGGCTATAACGCCTAAAATTCGCATATATACATATCGCAAACGGGGGGTGGAGACAGTTGTTCAGTACAGTTCGCAAAGAGGAGGTCTTACCCCGCCGAAACGGCCATCCAGGGCTCGCTCTTGTGTAGAGGTGCAGAAAACGGTCGATCTCCGATGAGAGTTTTGTGCTTGAGGAGCTGTTTGACGGTCGGCCTCGGCAGAATTCACTTCACCGAGAAAACACACTAATAGCCACTCTACTGCGCCTTTCCATGTTTCTACATAAGAGCGACAGGACTTAACCAACAGACAGCCGGATTTCCACCTGCTTCGTTGGTTAAGATTCTGCACCCGCTAAGAGTGGGAAATACATCTCGACTACCCGTCGAACCGAAACACCTGGCCAATAGGCCTCTGACACCCTCTCCGTGGGTTTTCTTGTATCTTAGGTTGTCAGGTTCGTTTCTCACGGATGCCATTGCGATCACGCGTGACGGTCTCACAGCTGGGGCAGGCGCGTGGGCTCGTCACGTCGTCCGGCGTAAACACACGGGCATAGGCATCGGTGACGTGACTCCCACAGTTCTGGCACTCCGGCATACACCGCCCACTCGACGCCGCTAGTATAGGCTTTCTGTGGCTGCCCACCTGTATCGTTGCCCGGTTCCTCACCCAAGAATCGGTAGCCAGAGCTCGCTTCCCGAATATCAACGTATTTTGGTGTGCTCAACATGACCGTCAACTATGGCTACGTGTACTGAGTGCGGCGATGACCTCCCGCCTGATACCGAAGTTGTCTGTGACCATTTTCAGACCGAACACGGATACTTCACCGAGAGTGGCAGCGACACCACTAACGAGTAGTCCCCATCCCAGAATCGGTATTCAGATTCACATGGCTTCGGTGTACCCTTAGTAGTGGACTCATGGGTGATTCGAACGACGAGAACCCGTATGTGGTCATTCCAGACACTGACGAGTACTATGCGCTGGGCTTTCTCGTCCCCAATCGCGGAGAGCAATTCACGCCGTCTGAGATTGCCGCCAGCACCGACATGAGTGAAGCGGACGCAGCAGACACGATGACCACCCTTTTCGAAGACGACCTCGTCGAACGGTCTCAGGGAGCCTATTACGTCCCGGTAGATCGCGCAGAAGAGCTTCAACGGCGGCTTGAGTCGGTTGATGCCGCCGCAAAGTTACATGATGCCACGCCCGATGATGCCTATGCTGTTGAAGGCTGGGAGGAGCAGGTGGACTCTCTATAAGTGGGTACCGTTCAGTTGGTGGGTGGCTATTCAACACATGCAGGACGGTGGTTGATCTCGGGTCTTCGGCTTGTTTCACGCTGAACCAACTCTATTAGGCGTGTTTTCGTAGCGGTAGTGTACCGTCGAGAAACCGTCTGTACAGATGGAGATGATACTTCGAAGACGGTGTGTCCTCGAGGAATGAATGGTAGTGTACAGATAGAGTAGGCCGAGTTTTCGGGGTTTGACCCTGAGGCGATCCCCCTATTGAGTTGGCCGATTTGATTACATTCCGCAAGCGGGGGGTGTCCGGACTTACCAAGTCGTTACAACGGTTCCGTCCGAATTACTTGGTAAGGTCTACGTCTGCGGTTCCGGCCCGTTCACGTACAGCGTGAGACTGTCGACCGAATTGATATCCGAGGATTGTGCCGTGGTCGTGAACGGATGGTCCTCGCCGGGACCGGGGCGCTCGACCGTCGTCTCGGGCTCTGCTACCGTCTCCCCGCCCTGCTTGAGTTCTCCCCGGATCTCAACGACTTGGCGAATCTGCTCGCTGACGATGAGCGTCCCACGCACTTCGAGAACATCCCCACGCACGTACGCCGTGACGCCCTCCACCTGAGCGGGCGGCTTCGACTCGTACGTGATTCGCTCGCCTTCCGGGAAGTTGAACTGAACCTCCTGACTGAGGTCCACTTCAGTCCACTCCCCGGACCCGGTGCTGCTGCCACCTCCGTTTCCGTTGTTGTTCTGACTGCCATCACCGCCGCCAGAGCAGCCCGCGAGAGCAGCTGTAGCTGTACCACCGATAGCCGTGAGCAGAGTGCGTCGATTTACCTTCATCGTTGGATTACGTCTTCGAGTGGACTCCTTAACTCCTCCCACCGGAGTTTAAAAAATGCCTTCTGGAATGTCGATTCACGAGGGGATGTCTTCATTCGGTATTCTCTCGGCGGGATCGAGCTTCCTTGTGGTGACTGGTGTGCCAAGACTGCGGTGAGACGCGATGGCCGCCGACTCTTGACAACTCGTGGGTGTGTCGTGGTACTCCGGGTGGCTGACCTATATGTGGCTGCAGACCCCCTAATCCCATAGCGGGAGCGATACACCCGCTGTCACACGCTCGCACCCCCGGATCCAGCCTTCTCTGTCGAAGGCTGTCTACCCTACCTTCGAGACACGATCTATGGCCTCGCAGAATCCCCGAGTTGGCGTCTGTCCCCGATGTGGCGACTCGATCAACCACTGGCATGTCCTCGTTGAGTACGAGACCGGCAACGACGCACGGTACTGGGCGGAATGCCCGGGCTGTGGCGGCGTTGTCGATCCGAACGCATGATCCGGCGACTCACCCGTCTGTTCGGTGGGCCAGATACTGACTTGATTGTCGAATGCCGGCGCTGTGGGACGACCTTGGAGTCTGGGGATGTCGACCGCTGCTCTGAATGTGGCAGTTCCGAAATCGCGACGTATCGGCTGTGAGCGGTCACCCTGTCGAACGTGGTATTCGAACAGTTACGAGGAGTGGGTTCGCGAACAACCGAATTGGAACAATCGCCAGTGAGACTGCGGATGTAACGATGGACTGATAGGGTCTGTCGACGCAAAACGAATCAATGGAGGACATCCCGCAACCGGCGAGTGATTCATATTCGGTCGGTGACCGGGTGCAAATCTACACCGGCTCTGACGATCCTGACTCTCAGTATCACGGTATCGTTTGTGTGATAGTTGAAGTTCTAACGGACGACCTTGGGACGGAAACCGGACGAGCCACAGATGGATACTCGTACATTCTGCAAGACGTAGAAACAGACGAAGAGCTCCCAATCTCGTTTCGTCATCAGGATTTAGTACCGGCTAAAGGCGCTCAGTAGGCCATCTACATTCGGCAAGCGGGGGGTGTCCGAGTTATTCTACATTCGGCAAGCGGGGGGTGTGTGGTCTGAACCCGCGCCATTTCGCACACGGAGGTGCGTTCACGAAACCCGCTATACGTATCGAAGCCACACACCACATCGAGGCGGGTTTTTCACAGCACCGATTCGGAGTGAAACAGCCGCTCAATAGGGATGCCAATTTAGCGGGTGCCCATTACAAGCCGTATTGAATGGGACAAGAGGGCCAATAATATGCGACAGCCGAAGACTCATACATTAGTAGAGAAACTGTCGTCTGTGGTGTCAAACGCAGATACTAGTGCGGTTCTTAGTGATGAACGCAAGTATCGGTATCAACTTCGACGTAGTTGGGATTCCGAGAAACCCACTCTCGCCTTTATCATGCTGAACCCGAGTACTGCTGATGAGGTTGAAGACGACCCCACTATTCGACGTTGTGTCGGATACGCTGAAGACTGGGGTTACGGGGAACTTGTCGTCGGGAATCTCTACGCATATCGCACCTCCGACCCGAACGAACTCAATAAAGTTGAGAATCCAGTCGGCCCAGAGAATGACGAACATCTAGAGGATATTTCCGATGAAGCAGACAAGGTGGTGGTTGCATGGGGAGCAAACGAGGCTGTGGGAGACCGTGAGGTAGAGGTGGCAGAGGCTCTTAATTCTGAACTACATGCACTGGATACAACAAAGCATGGGCATCCGAATCACCCACTGTATCAGCCTAAGGACGTAGAGCCTGAGATCTGGGAACCCAGGGTGAGCGACGAGTAGGAGGTTTGATTCATTCCTGTTCCAAACCTAAAAATAAGTCGAGCTGAGTCCTGTGGAGCAGAATCCCAAACCGATTACACCCAAATCACTCGCGGTAAGTGGTTCGTCTGTACTTAGCGGCCTATACTCGAATCTAGTAGCCGTTGAGGGTCTCACCAGCGCCACACATTTCCACCCGCTATTTAAGTGAGTTGTCCGAGAAATACTCTGTATGAGCACGCTGGCGGACACGATTCACATCGAGAACGTCGTTGCATCCAGCGATATCGGCCAAGAACTTGCCCTCGACCAACTCTCCACAGACCTTCCCGGCGCCGAGTACAACCCCGAGGACTTTCCTGGAATCGTCTACCGCCTCCAGGAGCCGAAGTCAGCCACGCTGATCTTCCGGTCGGGGAAAGTCGTCTGCACCGGCGCGAAAAGCGTCGATGACGTTCACGAAGCCCTCGAGATCGTGTTTGAGGACATCCGCGAGTTAGGCATCGATGTCGACAGTAATCCGCCGATTGAGGTGCAGAATATTGTCTCCAGCGCGAGTCTCGAGCAATCGTTGAACTTGAACGCAATCGCGATCGGGCTGGGCTTAGAGCAAATCGAGTACGAACCCGAGCAGTTCCCTGGCCTCGTCTACCGGCTTGACGACCCCGACGTCGTCGTTCTCCTCTTCGGCAGTGGGAAACTCGTGATTACCGGTGCAAATGAATCTGAGGACGCACAGTCCGCACTGAAACACGTCGAAGACCGCCTCACTGAACTCGGCCTGCTTGAGTGAGTCCACGGAGCTATCGAGCGACTACCACGCGAAGGGGGCAGTGTTGCTGGAGTGAGTGACACCCATCCCGGAACGCTGGAAACGGGCTGTTACTCGGTGAAGTCGACGTACTGGGTTTCCCAGTCGCGACGAGCAGTAATCTCGCGGCGGCCACGCCGGGTGAGAGTATAGGAGTTTGTGCGCTTGTCGAGTTTGCCCTTCTCGAGGAGGCCTTTGTCGACGAGGTCGTCGAGGTTCGGATAGAGTCGGCCGTGATTGATTTCTTGTTCGTAGTAGTCGTCGAGTTCATCCTTGACTGCGAGCCCATGCGGTTGCTCAAGTCCAGCAATTACATACAAGATGTCCCGCTGGAATCCAGTTAAATCATGCATCCGTCTATTTGCCTTCTACTGGGTTGAATAAGTCCCCTCTGATATCCTAATAGGTGTCGCAGGGCCAAAATCCCAGAGCGACTCGAAGATGGAAACGATGAGGTCATCGGAATCGAGTGATCGGCGCGGCAGTCAGAAAACCGCCCGAAGTTAACCAACAATCCACTGGAAGGCGCTATTCTGTTGGTTAACAGTCGTCGTCAATACGGTTTCTTTATTTAGTATCCTCTGAACCCCCAGAACAACCCGCGAGGAGAGACAGACTGCTCGCCCCAACGAGTCCGAGATAATCGCGCCGATTCATATCCAAGCGTTCGTGTTAGATGCCTAAAAATAGTGGCACAGCCTGCTTGTCGCTATGACTTCGCCAGAATGTATGAAGCCACAAGCAGGAACGTTGCAAGCGAGAAGAACACGCCTGCTACGGACAAGTGAACGGCATCCTGTATCCCGCCACCAACGAGTATCGCATCGAATGAGATTGCGAGATAGATCAATCCAATACCGGCGGCAACTACGGCAATCAGGTAACCGAGCTGTTGCAGCACGTGTTGGCTACCGGTCGCCTGGTTTTCCTGTTCTCCAGTGTCTTGGGTAAGCTGATGTTCTTCTTGCTCATCGAGCGGTTCTTCAACTGGGTCGCAGTCGTGGTCATGGTAGTGCTTTCGACAGTAATTCTTCCCACAGTCGTCGCACTCCAATAGCGTAGTCCCCGAAATTTCGGTCCCACATACTTCGCAGGTTGCCATAGTCCACTTGTGACATAACACCTAATTAACTGCTGCTCTTTCACGAGGTAAAAATCCGATCAGGACAAGAACTGTACTTAGCACCTCTGTCCGTTCACTCTAGTTGGAAACTGGCCAAGGGATGTGTGTTGAGTACGCAGCTAGAATCTAGTGATGACTTATAATAACCCGTCAGCAATCCCCTGCCTCCCAACCAGCAACCCGGGGTTCACGGCCGCACAACTCGCCAACACGTATCGACTCACCAAGACGTCTTACCGACTCCTCTATACCCATCGTGAGTAAGCACAGCCAAGGCATCTGGAGTTCCTCAACCCGAACAGCGGCGGCAACGGACGCATCGAAGAAGGCACGCAGGATGCCCCTGGGAAGACGACGGTCGGGCCGACCAGCGACTTCGAGGGGTTCGGCGGACCAGTCAACCTCCCGGATCGCGAAGACGCACCGGACTACGTCTCAGACATGAGTCCCGCAGAAAAACAACAGTGGGCGTCGGACAACTCAAAGTCGACGTCCGCGGCGTCGTCGGGCCAGGAGGCTCGGGTGGATGTCGTCGTCCAGGAGGTTGCGGCGCGGATTGATAGTGGCCGTGCGCTTGAGGATGCGCTCCGCGGTGAACTGGAGAACATGACGCCGGAGCTCAAGCAGAAAGTCGTTGATGAGCTGCGCGATGAACTGCCGAACCGGCTTTAGTCCTCGTTGATGAGCTGCGCGTCAACCATCGTGATCCGTGGAATCGTGCGGACGTCGTCGTTGACGGTTGTATATTCGTAGAGGTCTACGGGGCGCCCCCAGAGTTCGAGGACATCATTCTCGAGGTAGCGCTTGTCGCCACCCCACATCGCGACAATATCACCTTGCCACGCTTGATCGTTTGTGGAGACTTGGAGTTGGAGGTGGTCGATTCCGCCCTCGTATTCGTCGTAGAGCGTCTGGTAGATGCCGCCGTACGGATAGTATATTGGCGTGTTTTCTTCGGCGTACTGTTCGAAGTTTCGGAAGAGTTCGTCGTACTCGACTTCGACGGCGTCGTCTTTGAGTTCGTCGACGCTTCGGGTTGTTGGCTGCGTGGTTGTCGGGTCGGGGGTCGATTCCGCCGTCCGTGTGGGTGTCGACTCTGCCGAGGTGGCCGTCGGCGGGTCCGTGCTGGAGTCTCCGCTGCTACTGCAGCCGGCGAGTCCGAGGATGCTAGCGGTTCCGGCGGCGGTGAGGAAGCGGCGTCGTTGCATACGCGGTCGGTTCGAATCGCTTACAAATAGTCGTTCTCCTCACCGCGTTCTACGAGAGGACAGAGCTTGCCATCCCAGAGTTTATGATGCAATACTGCATAGGGTCAGGTAATGGCGACCAACGATAAGGGTGGTGTCCGAGAGCCCAACGAGGGCGATATGCTCCCGGACGAGCGCGCTGTCATCGCCGAGCGCGTCGACGAACTCGACGAACTCGACGAGGACGACTACCTTTCGGTCGAGGACGTTGCCGACGACTTAGGCATCGATCTCGGCTAAGCCGTGCCGCACGCGCCCAGCTATCTCGAAATTCTCCCGTCTGCCCGAGACGACATCGCCGGTATTCAGGAGTACAATCCCGAGCACGCCGAGCGCATCCTCAAGAAAATTCAGGACTGGCAGGAGAAAATCCAGTGGGGGCGGGTTCCCCAAGAGCACATGACGTATCTCACCGATGCAGGGCCGTACAACTTCTATCGAGACTACGTTGGCAAAAGCGGGTATCGAGTGATCTACGAGATCTCCAGCGATACGATGCGCGTTGTGGCAGTCCTCCCGAAGGGCGACGATACATACGACGTAGACGAGCTCACACGCCGTATGAACCGCCACACGTAGCCTCTTATTTCTCTCACTCCCACGAAACGGTCGTCTTACCACGACAACGGCGACCGCTGGAGGTTCAATCACTGCCGATGGGGATCGCACGGGACTGACACCGCCACCAATCACAGACCATGATCCGTGAGACACACCCCCAACAGCGCGCGTGAACGAACGCGTTCGGAGCAAGAAGCTGTCCGTGAGAAGATCGATGCCTACGACCAGTTCATCTCGCAAGTCCAAGACTTCTCACCAGAATCAGAGCGCTCCAGCCAACGAGCACCGGTAGTTTCGGCCGGCGGGACACAGTCCGCTGTATCTGCAACCGGAACGGAGACAGGCTGTGCCAGAGTCCGATCCGCGTTTCGGGACACCGTTCGACCTCACAGTGTCGACAACCTTGATTCCGATGAGCCACTGCTCGAGACGATTCACTCGGAACTCTCTGAATCGATTGCCGTTGCCCTTGCACCGGCGACGGAGTCCCGATTGACGAGCACTCTCCAAGAGACCATTGTGGCAGCATCACAGACCCGACGCGCCGAGGCCCAAGCGATGGAGGCAGCGGTGGGCCGAGAAATCAAGCAGCTAGAGACGGCTACAGAGACTATCAAACCGATTCTGGAATGGCTGGTCGACGCCGACGAAACACCGCTCACCGAGCTCGGATTCGACAAACTGCAGGCCCGACACTCGACGCTCGATACGTATCGCGAGCACTGTACACAGCTACTGACGGACCGACAAGCCTTCCTCGACCAGTCGACGAACCATGGCGGCCAAGCCGGGATCACTCATCGCACGCTCATTGAGTACCTCTACCACGACCTTCCCATCAGTCATCCTGTCCTTTCGACGAACGTGCGGGTTGAGACGCTGTGCGCCGACAGCCAACGAAGAATACGTGAGCACCTCACCCGACGCATCTGAGTCTGGCTCGTAGTAGTGGGTGGCCGGTGAATTCAAGACACTACGTAAGAAATCCTTCCGCTGAACGATCTAATGAGCACCGACGATCCTGAAGTAACTACTGTGACCTCGAAGGGGCAGATCACAATCCCGAGCCAGTTGCGCAAGCAGTTCGGGATCGAGAAGGGGACGAAGCTGATGGTCGTCCCAACCGACTACGGGCTTGTCCTGAAGAAACTCGAGCTCCCATCGGTCGAAGAGTTCCAACAGCGGGTCGAAGAGCGAGCCGAAACAGTCGAATTGTCGATGGAGAAAGTTGATGAGTTAGTGCACGAGGCGCGAGGATCTGGTGAATGAATGGTTTTCCCTGCGCCGTCGTTCCGCTCACCCAGAGGTGTCGGCGGAGCGCTGGGAACCGAATCGGTGCCTCACGGAAGCCGTTGCGGGCGGTGTCGTCGTAGCCAATCCAGAGTGGACGTTCGGGGTCTTCGACAGCACGTTCGAACATTCGGCGAGCCTTCTTCCCGGCCACTGGCCCCTCTGCCTCGGTTTGGGAGACAACTTCGTACTGGCCGGCCCGCTCGACGTCCACCATGGAGACGTCGTACTGGTCGCCGGTCAGCGACTCTTGTTGGGGGTTTGGGCCATCCGAACCGTCCTGTTGCTGGGCTTCGTACTGGCTGGTGTCTTCGTCTCCCTCTTCGTCTTCAGGTTGGTCGATGAACTTCGACTCGTCATCATTACTCCCGAATCCAAGCATCGTCAGTCCTCTCCACTATCGGCAGCCGCGTCAGTTGGCCACCCGTCGTCACTGCTGGCCTCCTGGTCGGTTGCAACATCGGTTGTATTGGCTTCGTCTTTCGAGGCTTCAGCAGCAATCTGGGAGCCGGACTGCGTCGATTTCCACGGAATCTGTGGGACTTCAATGTCCTTGTTAGGGATGTGTGCAAGGCCGGCGACCTCGTCGATGCTGAGTATCATTCCACGGTCGATCCACCGCCGTTCGAACATTTTGACGAGTAACTGCTGCATTTCCTCGTCGGTTGCCTTAACGGGGTGGTGGTCGAGGCCCTGCTCAGAGGTGGCGTTGTAGTATTTCGCGAACATCGAGGCGATGCCACGGGCGCGTTCACGGGCCTCACGCGGCTGTGGTGACGCCGCAAGCACACGAACGTTGACGTGGAAGCCCTGCTCGCCGCGCTGCTGCTCAACGATTTTCGCGGCTTCCTTGTCCTTGCTACTGCTGTCGCGTTCCTCGAGCTCGCGAATCCCCAGCCAGAAGAGTGGATCCTTGAAGCCCGCGACCTCCCCATTTCGCAGATCCGTAGCGACGTCCCCAACTGATTCCCCATTTGGGCCGTTCTCCGTCCAGTCTTTCGGTGCTGGCTTGAAGACGACTTGGACGACCGCGAGTGAGTCGTCAAGGGTGAGCATTTCACCCATAATATCGCTGTACGGGTCGCCGTGCTCGAACCCCTCGGCGTTGTGGTGGCGGATCGGCAGAAACGTGTGGCGTTCCTCTGCGAGGGTGGCGGCGGCGACGTGATCCGTCGGCCGCAGTTCCGGGAACGCTGGACCTGTGGTCCGTGGCGTCACCTCCGAATTGGTGTAGGTGTTGGTAGTGCGGCGTTGGAAGCGGTCACTGGCTCGGTCGTTGGCAGCGTAGAGGCGAAATGAGAATTGGCCGCGGTCAAACCAGATTTCGAAGGCGTGGGCGTCACTCGCGTTCCTACCGTCCCGGATACGGACGTCGTGGAGGGCTTGGAGGAGATTCGCGCCGGCTTCGATACCGTCGTTATCTCGGTAGGGATGGATATCGAGTAGTTGGCCGGGGACGCTTTCGACAGGGACGTCATATCGCGTCTGTATCGGATAGGTGCCGTATTCTTTGGCTTCGCGCGAGTTGTCGTCGAACAGGAGGCCCATGCCGTACGGATGGGGCGTAACCTACTTATTAATTGTTGGCTACTAGAGGGGATTCTATTATTTGAGAATGACTGGTGGGTGCTGCTGCTATCGGATCGTAGTGCGCGAAAGAAAATACGGGTAGGGGATTTGGGATGACCGCCTTACGGGCGGTCAGATCGTGTTGCGTTAATTCTGGCGGAGGGCCAGCAGGGCAGCACCGAGCACGGCGATGAGCGCGATGCCCATGCCGAAGCCGGGGATGCCGCTACCGGATTCGCCAGACGTGGTCTCTTCAGCCGAGGTGGTGGACGGAGCTTCCGTCGTGGACGGACCTTCCGTCGTACTCGGACCTTCCGTCGTGGACGGACCTTCCGTCGTGGACGGACCTTCCGTCGTCGACGGAGTGGTGGTCTCCTCGACTTCTTCGACGATTTCGATGTCCTGACGGTCAGTCGTCTCACCGTCGTCGGACTCGACCGAGTACTCGCCAGGCTCGACGTTCGCGAGGCTCATCTCGACGGACCACTGCCCGTCGGTGCCCCACTCTTCGGTGCTGGTCAGCGTCACCGAGTCACCATCCTGGTCGAGCAGTTCGACCGTGATGGTGTTGTCGTCAGGCTGGCGGTTGGTCTGGCCCTCGACCGTGAGCGTGCCGCCGGCTTCAACGCCGTCGACAGACTCGATGGTCGTGAGCGCGCTCGCAAGGCGGAGTTCTTCGGTGACGATCAGGTCGTCGCTTGCCGTGTCGTCAACCGTGTTCGAGAGAATCTGCTCGCGAACCTGCTCCCCGCTACTGGACCCGCTCGCCCAGCCAGTATCATTTTCAATCTGTTCTTCGAGGACGGAAGCCGTATCGTAGGTGCCGCTCTCGCCGAACGTACCGTCACGGCCGGACGACAAGATGTGGGCGGAAACGGTGCCCTCATTCAGCTCGCCGAGGCTGAGGCCGTCGTTGTCGAACGTGCCGTCGTTGTCGACGGAGATCGTGTGCGCGACCGCGTCGCCGCGCTCGTCGACGAACGCGACAACGAGGTTGTTCTTGCCGGGCGCGGTACCTTCAACGGCAGCCTCGCCGTCTTCAATTGCGATCTGGCCGTTGTAGGTCTGGAATGAGCCGTTGAGCTCCGTGTCCGTCACCGTGATCGACGAGACACTGCTCACACCACTGTTGAACTCGGACGTGGTGAGATTCGAGTCAGGGGTGTTTTCGTTGTCGACGGCAGCGTCTTCAGCACTGATGAGGCCGAGCCGGTACGAACCCGGCAGCGAGAGCAGGTCGTTACCCTCGTTACCGGCATCGTCGGTGAGGGTTACGCCGTCCTCACTGAACGTGTCGTCGCTGTCGACTTCGATCGAGCGATCGCCGTCGATTTCGACGAGCTGGAAGTCATTGTTACTGCGAGCGTACACCGAGACCTCGTCGATCCCAGCGCTCGCCGTCCCGTTCACAGTCGCTTCGGAGCCCACGACGTATGCACCAGTCGGACTGTCAAGGGAGACAGTGCCCTGGTTCACGTCGAAGGACTGGTCGTCGTCGGTTTCAGCATCGGTCAGGTTCCCCACGTTGTTGAGTTCGCCGTTGTCCACGTTCACGTAGGTGTCGGCGTTCTCGCTGCCGGACGCGGGGTAGAGGTCGATGTCGATGGACGAGTCGTCGAGGTACTGCGTGTTGATGGAGCCAACACCGTTGCCGTCATCAATCTCGACGATTCCGTACACGGAGTCAACCTCGCTCAGGGTTGTGTCATTAGACTCGAGGTCGTCGGCCGTGCGTGGTTTGTTGGCGTCACCGTCGATGACACCGGTTTCGCTGGTGTCACCGACGTTCCGGAGGATGTTCGTCGCGTTGCTCGCGGAGATCCCATCACGGAAGTCACTCGAGTCGATGGTGACTGCGTGGAAGTTGCCTTCCGGGCTGTTTTCGATGGTGTATCCGAGGTTCTCACCCTGCACGACCTCGTCGGCCGCCAGGCTCAGCGACGCCGTCTGCGAGGACGAAATCGTCACGGAAACTGTCTCCGTGGCGCTGCCCTCGTCGAGGTGTTCGGCACCCTCGACGGTGAAGGTGTATTCACCAGAGTCGACGGCAGTCGGGTCAATGTTGAATTCGACATTGCCGTTCTGGTTCGTGATCTCGTCATCGGTGACGATTTCGTCGGTGACGTCGAGGCCGTCCTCGTCTTCGACGATCAGCTCGATGTCTTCAGCGTTGTAGTAGTTGTAGTCGGTTTCGACAGTTGCCGTGTCCGAATCCGTGGTGAGGATGCCACCGCTAACGTCGGATTCGTCAGCGTTCCACACTTCGAGCATCGTCACACGCGGCGTCGACACCGTCAGATTAAAGCCATCCGGTCCCTCGTAGGAACCGGTGGTCTGGTCGTCCGGAATCGGCATCTCAAGCGGGACGCCCTGGTCGGAGCCGCTGGCCCGCTCGAACTCGTTCGCGTTGGGCTCCGCGGTACCATCCTTGAAGGTCAGGTCCTCCTCACCCTGGTAGACGACTTGACCGGGGTAGACCGTCTCGTACTGGTTCGGCGTATCGTCATCGTTGTTCTGCCGATTGTCCGCGTTCTCCGTGCTGCTCACTGTGATCGACGTGATTGAACCGGATGCAGCGTCGCCGCCGGTATCATCCACATCTGCCGAGAACTCAACAGGTGTGGTACCACTGTCGATAGTCGGGTACTGGACAGTCGGATCATTCAGGGTAACTGTAACATCAGTTCCTGCCGTATCAACGTCAAAGGCCCCTTCAATGACGCCGTTGTCGTTGGGGCTGGCAGTTCCACTAACTTCGGCGCTACCTTCAGTTGCCTCAACGTCCATACTGCTGAGGCTCGTGAATTCACCACCGTTGTTAGCACTGATGTCCAGATTTACCGTCTGATCGGTTGCAGCGATGTCGGTGACGGTAAAGCTAATTGAGCTATACTCTACTGTTTCGCCGGAAGAGACATCCGAATCGTCGCTAATGTCTCCGGGAATAACTTCATTAGCTGCGGCGGCGGTTCCTGTAAAGGCGATGCCGGCTGCGAATACGGAGCCGATCATCAGCGCAGTCAGGAAGACCGCGCGGAGCTTATTTGTTGTATCTGTCATGGTTTGCGTTTGCATGCTCGCTGATTTGCCAGGTCTCCCAGCCCATCCGTCATGGGTCGGATACTGTGACGCCCTCAGCGCGGCGTGAGGGGCTTGGGTAGGGGTAGATACCACTTCTCTCCCCTTACATATATGCCTTGTGTGAAATATCGGCGTGTCACGGCCGCTACCCCCCGTATGCGACACACTCACACACTGGAAGCAATACTCTTATGTACCGTATCCATACCAATCACGTGAATGCAGCACTCGGACGAGGAGCTCCTGACGGATCTCCACCAACTCGCCGACAAACTCGGCCACCCACCAACAAGCACAGACTACCGCGAACACGGGACGTACAGCCTCTCGGCGTACTACAACCACTTCGACTCATGGGACCAATCGCTGCAAGCAGCTGACCTCGAACCACCATCTCATCACGCGAAAATCCCCCACAACGACCTCATCCAAGAACTCACCCAGCTTGCTGACGAGCTTGGTGACTCCCCAACTGCGGCACAAATGGCCGAACAGGGCGCGTACTCGCCACAGACCTACCGGCAGCGCTTCGACTCCTGGACCAGTGCTCTCCGCGCCGCCAACCTCGATCCGACAACACACCCCAACAAAATCCCCGACGACGATCTTCTCGACGAACTCACCCAGCTTGCTGACAAGCTTGGTGAGACCCCAACAGTCGCCCAAATGGCCGAACAGGGCGCGTACTCGACACATCCCTACCAGCAGCGCTTCGGCTCGTGGACCGGTGCTCTCGAAGAAGCTGGGTTTGAACGGCCGTTTAGCGCAACCTCGAAAATCCCTCGTAGCGATCTTCTCGACGAACTCAAGCGTGTCGGCGAAGCGGTTGCTGATCCACCGCCATCCAAAGCCGATATCGACGACCAGGGCGTATACGCGGCATCGACGTATGCACATCGGTTTGGCTCATGGGGGAACGCTCTTGAAGAAGCTGGCTTCGAGCCAACACCACCCACGTCCAAGATTCCACGCGACGAATTACTCACGGAACTCACCCGCGTTGCCGACGAGATCGATGACCCGCCACCATCCCAGTCAGACATGACTGAACACGGCGCCTATTCGGTCTGGACGTACAAGAACCGATTTGGCTCATGGACGAATGCTCGCGAAGCCGCCGGCCTTGATGAGTAATGCACGCGCGCACGAAGAGTAGCGACAAGCACGTACGAGAGTCGCTTCGACTCGTGGACAGACGCACTCGAAGCAGCAGGGCATAGTCCAAACACATACGCGACCCGGTTCGGATCATGGTCAAAGGCACTCCAAGAAGCATTCGAACACACTACTACTACTACCATCTTCCCGGGAAACTAGGACTGCAGCGCGCGTGTTGGTTTAACCAACACACTCCCATACTCATCCCAAATTGTTGGTTAAGGCTGAACGCGAGGGTGCTCAGCAACTCGCGCTCGCCAGAACGCTGCTAGTCCGCTCCGTGTCGGCACGTACTGCTGTGCCGCACCTTTCGCGTCGAACTGGTGGAGATAACCGTAGTCGTTGAGATCGCTGAGTGCGCGGTAAATCGTCTGCTGGCTCGAAGACTGTCCGAGCTGCTTCACGCGGCTAACGACGTCCATTCCGGTGGCGTCGTTGTCACTGTCTGCAAGTTGGATAACAGCGACGAATGTGTCACGCTGGACGGCTGTGAGCGACCGGAAGACGGGGATGATGGCCTGCGTGCCGACGGGGAAGCCCTCACGGCTGGGGCATTCCTGGTGGATGCCGACTGGCCGGTTGTGTTGATTGGATTCTTTTGAGTGCATCCTGAATTATCCTTTTAGTGAGCGTTCGGCGTGGTGTCGGGTTCGACCCAGACGTCGACCGCCTTGAGGCGGTGTTCGAAACTCTCCATCTCCACTCGAAGATCGTCTAGAAAGGCTTTGAGGTCGTCCGTCCACTCTTTGCCCTCGACTTGTCCATCGGCGAGCAGGGTGTTGAGTTCGGCGTCCCCGTTCTCGCGGAGGCGTTCGCAGAGAGCTTCGAGGTCGCCGTATTCGTCGATGAGTGCTGCGGCGAGAGTATCGTCGACACCGTCCGCGAGAGCGAGTAACGCTTCGTCCGTGTAGAAGGTTGCTTTGTCGCCTTTGCCTGCGATGACGCCAAGTCGGGTGTCGACGACTTCACGACCGGGTTTGGTGTGATGGTCTGCGAGCTCGTCGACGTCCTCGACGTCGTAGGCATCGAGGATCTGCTGGCGTGTCTCCTCGTTGTGGATGTTTAATTCGTAGACAACGTCTTGGGGGCCTTCGCGGTGGGTGGTTAGTCGGACGGGCGTTTCAGGACGGCTGCGGTTACGGGCATCTTCTGCCATGTCCCTGTATAGTGTCTAACACCCCATATATTTTCCTGCATGATGTGAATTAGGTCCTGTATACTGGGAAAATTCTTGTATACGGGAAACACCGGACAGTATATGGGCATCCCTAGAGAATCCTCCGCTCATATGGACCGGCGGGCTCTACTGACCGACCGCGAACGCGAAGTCCTCAGTGGCGAGGTCGACGACGTCGAAAACCCTGCAGAATACCGTAGCAAGATTCGTAGTCGCATCAAGAAGCGACTCAAGCGTCTCGAAGCCGACGTCGACCTACTCAACGAACACGAACCCGACCTCTCAGAAGACCTCTATGAACGCATCTGTGGAGATGAGCAGCGCCGACTCGCGAAAGTCGAACGTGAAATTGCAGACCTCCGTGAGGAAATCCACGGCAACGAATAATGTGTGAGGCCCGTCAACCGCCTCGGGGTCAAACCCCTGTGAATTTCCAGCAGCGTAGCCACCGTGCTTACCAGATTCCTTCCCACGGCGGCCAGATATCTAAGTCCAGCATCTTATCAGCCATATAGACGGGTATCCAAAGGATAAACGACGACAAGATCAACGAGAACAGCAGCCACATGTTCCCGCCGAACGACGACGGCGGATAGAATGCCGTCGTCGACGACGTATACGCGGGATTCCGCTTCCAGAACGGCGCCGGCTCGTAGCGCGCACTCAACCGCTTCTCCGTCCGTTCAATCGTCACAATCGCCGTCCCCGCTGCATTCGTCTCTACCGGCGTTCCCTCAACGACCACTCGGCTATCGTAGCCGGCTGTCATCACCGGCTGCCCCGCCTCGTCAGTCAACTCAACACGAACTCGGAGCGTTGACGACGTCGAATTGATGACCTCCGAATCTAGCGACGTGCCCCGTGTTTCCACGGTCGTATAGAACGCCGGGCTTAGCTCTCGCGACGTCCCTGCCACCAGGCCCCGGACTTCCACCTTATCGGGCGCGTAGTCCGTGTGGCGGACTGCAAGCTGCGAGGAGACGTTATATGACTGGTTCGCCACGTCGACGTTCACTGATGCCGGTAGCTTCGGAACGGTCCGCTGCTCGCCCTGCGTCTGCAGCAGCTCGCCTTCTGGCTGGCTGAACCCACTCTCGTTTGTTGTGAGCTCTGCCTGACTCGTCGATGGATACGCGTACACTTGCAACGGCTGAGCCGGCGAGGACACCGTCTCCGTCCCTTCTGGGTTCGTTTTCGTGAGTGAATCCCAGTCTGTCTCTCGCCCGCTGTAGAACCCCCACACGCCGTTTGCGGTATCGTTTCCGGGGAGCGAGAGTCCCGCCCACGGGTGGTTTTGCTTCGTGACAACTCCCATATCGTCGTTCGGATACTGGGTTACGTATCCCGTCGACAGCAAACTATACTGTTCGACGAGTCGGGTGTCCTCGACCGTGACCGACTCGTCGATGTCTTCAGTCTCAGTCTCCCAGTGGCAGTTTTCGTTCCCGTCTTCATCCACGCTGCAAACCTCTGTCCTCGTGGTCTTGGTGACGTCAATCCTAATCTGGGCCTCAACACCAACCGAGTGGGGGCCGGACTGCAAGCCACTATAGTTGATCTGGACGGTCTGACTCGGCGCCGTGGTTCCGATAGTTCGCGCCCCAGAGACCGCTCGAACCGACTCGATTTCCGCACTATTCAAATCATAGAAAACGCGAACGCTACCCGACGTATCATCTTCCGGGAGGTCGACACGGAAGTCTGTCGTCCCAAGAATCGACCCCTCACTCGGCACGTACAAGGGCTGACGGCTCTCACTCACAAACACGCGCGTACTCGGCTGCACCGCGAACAGGCGAGTATAGGCGTCCGTAATCCAGCCCCGTTCACTGGACGTCGTTTCTGTTCCCTCGGGGTATACCGACGTCTGCCGTCCTGTGTTGGGGAATTCTTCGAGGTCCTGCTGGTTCCACTGCTGTACCTCTCGGGGTGGCTCCGAGTACGAAATATCGGTGCCGTTCGCGAGCGCTCGGATCGCTGTCGCGTTCAACGACACGTTGGCGTCTTCGTCGTGCGACCAGAGGGGATAGAACTCGCTTGCGTTCAGCCCATGATCTGGTTCCTCTGGTGGGTCTGCTGCGACTGGCAGGACACCGACCGCAAGACAACTCCCTACAAGAACGGATACAACCAGAACGAACCGAATATGGCTACTTGTCGCCATCCTCAGACTGGTTCCTATTCCGGATGTTATCGAACAACCCGCTCAGCGACTCGTCCTCTTTACCGCTGCTATTGTCGTTGTTACCGTCTTCGCCGTCCTCTGAGCGGTCTAACGCCTCTGAGACTATTCGGTCAAGGTTTGGTCCGGACTGCCGGATTTCATCCTGGTCGACAATCACCTCGTCACCGCTCTCGCCGATACTCCGAATTTCGGGAACCAGCTTCTCAGGCTTCACCTCGACTTCAATCTCGTCGCCGTACTTCTCAAGGAGTTGCTCACGAATCTCCTGCACCTCCTTAGGCACTATCTCGTCGTCTTTCATCCCCGGAAGTGCGGCTCGAACATCCTCGTCCGGATCAAGGTCAACGACGGCCGCTTCTTTCGGGTTCGCGCTGATATGAACAGGGAACCAGCCCTCGTCAGCCACCCCAAACGCTGCCTCCGAGTACCCACGTTCCTCGTCACCGGGCGTGGCGGTCCGCACGAATTCGGCTTCCGTCTCGTTCATCCCGACCTTTTGCGCGACCTCGTTGTCTAGGCCTTCCGTATGGAAGAAGAGCTTGTGGTCGCACTGGTCGGCAATCGCCTCTGCTTCGGAGTGCTGGAAGAACTCATCAACAGTCTGCGTAATGAACTGAATCGAGAGGTCGTAGTGCCGAGAGTGGCGGACCGCCTGCTCAAGGAACTCCAGTGCGGCTTTATCCCGCATGATATACCGCGCTTCGTCTATCGCGAAAATAACCTGCTTGTCCGTCTGCTTCGCCCGCTCGTAGACCGCAGAGAACAAGAGGTTCATCATCAGGCCGAGGCCGCCGCGAGATTCCTGCTGCTGGAGATCCAACCACACGACGTCCTCGTCTTCGATATCGAAATCTGAGGATTCCCCGAGATTTGCGAGTGCGCCGCCCTCCAGGAACGGCTCCATCGCTAGCAGCAACTCAGCGGCGCGCTTCCGCTCCTTGTCGGTCACTTCCTCCGCTGCATCCAAGATATTCTCGATAGTCGCCTCGTCATCGATGATATCTTGGATGATAGAGTGTTCTTCGACGTCGGTCACCATCTCTAAAAGAATCGGGATGACGTCTTCGCGAATCGTCGGGGATTGCTGGCCGTGCGTCGCGGGTTCATCGAGATCAATCCCACGGTCAGCGTAAGCCGCCCGAAGCGCACGCTGAAGCGTCGTCCACTTCTCCCCCAGCTCCTCGCCGCGCATGTCGAAGAACGATTCGAAGAACGATTTCAGGTCCTTCATCTTCGCCGCTCCTGGATTCACCTGCGGGTTCGACTTCACGTCCTCCGGTGGCTCCTTGATCTCCAAGGGGTTCAACGCGAAATTCCCGCCAACGACGACTTGCTGGCCGTCCAGCGCGGCATTAAGGCCGGCGAACCCCCGGAGCGGGTCCAACATAATAATAATTCTATCGTCGTCGTAGAGTTTGTGCCGGTTTAAGTGGAGTTTCGTGGAGAATGACTTACCGGCCCCGATGTTCCCGATGGTGAGCATGTTGTACCCGCGGTCGTGGCTGAAGCGGTCATAGATAATCGGGCTAGAATTTTCGGCGTGGATGCCGATTGGGATGCCCTCATCCTGAATCAGCGTCCCGCTACTAAACGGTAACATCGCACCGACCGCCCCACCCATCATTGAGTGCTTCTTCTCGAGCTCGTCCTTTGCAATAGGCGACGTCGACCGCAGGGTTCGCTCTTGGTCTTTGGTCTTCAGAATCGGCCGGAGGCCGTTCTCTTGTAGTGTGTCCTCGAGTTGGTCGCTGACGCGATCCAGTTCCTCTTGGCTGTCTGCGGCGACGGTGACGTACATCGAGACGTCGACGAACTCAGCGTTGGTGTCTCGAATTGCGTCCCGCATTCCCTGATAGTCCTGGAGTTTTCGGTCGACGTCGCGTGCTTCGATGGTCTGGCCGTCGTCAGCGAGGAGTTCGTATTCGGATTCCAGTTCTCGGATCCGCTCTTTTAGGTCTTCGAGCGCGTGCGGGGAATCAAGCGGGTCGATATGGAGGGTAATATCGAAATCGAGGCCGGGCTGGCTGAATAGGCCACGGAACTGGCCGTCTGAGACGCTATCCGGCCACCCATCGATGAAATATGAACGCGTGTAGGCGTCACCAACGCGGAGGTGTTCGTGGTAGTTCTCGTCCTCGATGATGTGGCGTGGGGCTATCCCCGACAGTTGGCGTTCCTCCGAGTCGTCGACGACCTGCATCTCGCCATCACTGACGTCCTCGACCGTCTCCACCGAGAGATCGTCCTCCGTGCTCTCGTCGTCCGGCGACGTTTCCTCAGAAGCTTGGTGAGTCGGTTCTGCGTTTGGTTCACGGTCGTCGTCAGCGTTGGTGATTGCTGAGTCGTCGGTGAACGTCTGGTTGGATGACACCAGGCCGGCTTTCGTCGCGATGAATGCAACGAGCCCTAGCGCGATGATGAGACCGATTACGCCAGCAGCGAGGACAACTGGGCTGGCGGGGCCGATGATTGGGAGCGACACGGCGGCCGTAAATGCGGTATGACTGGTCATTAGTTCGTATTGGAGGTGGATGGCTGGTTGCGGGTGGTGATGCCGTTCGTCTCAAGCTGGTCCTGGAGGTCGACGTCCTCGCGCTGGTAGGCGTGCGCGATCAGTTCCGCGTGCTCGACAGCGTCAACACGGGCTGCGTCGATATCTGTAATTTCGCGGAAATGCCCGCGGACCATCGCGAGCCGGTCGTATAGCGTCTCTCGCTGGCGACCGCGTAGAACCGCCTTTGGCGCATCCTCTTCGTTGGAGCTGATGAACCGGCCGAATAGCGGCCACTCAGCTAGTTGATCTGTGAAGCCGGTCGTCCGTCGCGACGACTCAACTTCCCCAGGGCGGACGGGAACGATGACGTAGAATTCCGTGACACGCGTTCCACGGTTCGCGAGTTCTTCTGGATACCATGCGAGAAATTCGGTGAGTAAGTCGTTGAGGACAGGTTCGTCCTTGACGTCTTCGTCCGACCGGCGAGCGCGGTACGGCTGCAAGAACCCATCTGTATCGAAGTCCCGTGACGTCCGATAGATTTGGGTGGGGAAGTCCAGCGTGTTGATTGTGGAGCTAAGCTGGTTGACGGTCCGGCTCCAATCGTCGGGAGTTGACAGCGAGAGGTTCGCGGGTTCGATCTGGACAGCCCCAACGAGTGTGCTATCCGAAAGCTGGACGTATCCAGTATCGCTGCGCTGACTTGAACCGGGTTGGACGCGCTTGACGTCAAGAACGTCTTGTGTTCGTTGGTTCGTCGCCCAGACGGACTGCACCAGCGTCTGCTCGGCATGGTCTTTCTGGGTGCGTTGGACGTGGTCATAGTGGGTGGTGAGGTGGTCGTATGCGGATTGGCGGAGGCGGTGGGATGCGTGGAGTTTCACCCACTCAGTCGGTTTGTAGTAGTCCGGTGTGGTGGCTAGGGCGATGAATGCGCTAAGGAGTAAGAGGCCGGCGAGGAAGACGCCCTGAAGGCGGAACGTTGGCGGCACGAGAACGAATGTAAATAGGAGCGCTGTGACACCGGGTGCAAATAGGAACGCGTCGTTGAGCGTGTATCCCCGGAAGAGGGTCATCGAGTCGTCTGTTTGCTGTGGGATACGGCGTTGTGCGCGTTTCATTCTGGCCCGGGAATGTCGGGGTCACGTTTGGGGGAGTCGATTTTGTCGACGAGGTCGTCAATTTCGGTGTGTTCCAGCAGTTCGTCCGTGTCCGTGCGTTCAAGCATGTGCTGGGCGACGAGCTTGGGGTTGTCTTCTATGATTTCGTCGATGGTCTCCAGGTAGCGCTTGCCAAATTCGACCATTTCGCGCCACCTCACGTTATGGTCCTCTTTGGCGTCGCGGATGGCATCGAGGCGGTTCGGATCGTGAAACTGCATGTGAACGTATTCGGGGTCAGTTTCGGACATCGTAGTAGGAGATAGTAGGATGGTAGTTAGCAGGTGGACATGGGGCCCCACTGGGTGATGAGGTTGACAATCCCAGTGAGCATACCGAGACCGAAGCCGTACATGAGCGAGCTCCGGATGTTCTCCTTGTACTCTTTCTTGTTCCCGGATTTGTTGGTGCCGGAAGCTTTCATCATGTTGTAGCCAGCGTTGGCTGTGCCGACGACTGGACCGGCGACGGTGAGCCACGTCGTTGCGTTTTGGGCGGTCGTGAGCAGGGGTCCGTCGCAGGATTGGGCGGCGGCGGGGCCGATGAAGAGGGTGAAGGTGAGTGCGGCGACCCAGAGTATCGTGAGTGGGCGTGTGGTGGTTTGGTGAGTGAGGTACGTGCGGAGGACGTGAAGTTTTGTTTTGAGGGTGGGTCCGCGGTTATGGTCGGATTCTGTCATGCGATAATCCAGGGCAGGCGTGTTTGTGGCTTATTTGTTTCGTCGTATTATCGCGTTGTATTTCTAGAATTTGAGAATGACTTATTGGCGTAATATAGTGAATCTAATATAGGGCGTCTAACGTACGTCGGACTACGCGGCCATGGATCGCCCTGTAGCCCTCCCCCAAAACCACGATGACGGCTTCCCCAAAAGACAGCTGAGACCTGTTTCTTCAGGCGTCCTCCGAGGCGTCTCGCTCGCCACGGAGATATTCATGACCCCGTTCCGTAATTTCGATGAGAGTCGTGTTTTCGCCCTTCGGCCGACGAATGTAGTCACGGGCTTCGAGCTCGTCCAACGCGCGATAAACGCTGCTCCGATGAGGCGCATCGTTGGACGACTCGTTAAGTGCGTGTACGATAGCGTTGGGGCTAATCGCGATCTCGACGTCATCGAGCAATTCAAGAACGGGGTCTGTGGCTTTATTCATCCACTTGCCCCGTTTTCGCCGTGCCATCGTGCGTACGTTCCGCGGACCAGTCTAAATTGCACCGATTGGGTCGGTTGCGGGGACTACACAGACTCATATTGAAACAGTATCGTGCCAAGATTTAATAGGTTACGACCATGTCTTCGAAATATCCCATGCGCTCGGCTCACGACCTGAGTCCACTCACGAAAAACGCCCGGACTCCCGCCCATACCGGGAGCCGAGCGTATGGCCCACTAACGCATGATAGCCATAGACGACTACCGGGTTAAAATCTCCGGCGTGACCTCCGCGCAGTACACGCCCGCACCGCAGGGCCTCCTACAACACCACGGTGCGAGCGCGATAGTACCCAATCACACTCACACCACTAACCACCCACCGCAGACAACCACCAAGCCCAGTCAGGGTGATGGCGGTTGCATCGGTAATGGTGACGCTAGTGCAAGAGGTGATTGGCGTGTCTAGTTCTAGCCCCCAACCCCATAATGATATTGGGTGCTGCCCCTGCTGTAACGTCCGTCTGACAGGTTTCCGGACGTATGCTCCCGGTCAGGTTACTGCTGAACCCTGCGGCTGCCCAATCGACTCCTTCCCGGCTCGCGAGCTCGCAGCAAATGGAGGGGGTGACTGATGCCCGCCAACGACCTCAAGTGCGGGCACTGCGGCTATGACGACTTTGACACACCCCGCGTCCTCATCGCGCACGTCCGCACGTGCAGCCCTCCCGCCGACGACGTCGACAGTGATCCCGCTGACGCTGACCGTGACCCTCCACTCATCACTGACGGGGGCGCACTAACGCGAACCTGTGGCGAATGCGGGCTCGCCACCCGCCGACAACGCCTCATCCCCACCGAGGAGGGATACCTGGTCTGCCCAGCTTGCGGAAACGTGCTTGAGGCCCACACGGGCATCGACTTCACCGATCCCACCGCATACGTCCTCAAACTCGCTACAAACGGCGGTAGTGCATACAAATACCATGTCCCCAGCTTCACGAATCCAACCACGCCCCGCTGCCAGATTACCAATCGGAGAAGCGTCACGTACTCGCCCACCACCCGCGACGTCCTCCGGGACCGATACTCGCTCTGCGATAACTGTGCTGCGCTCTTGCCCTCGAATCAGCCCCAGCCCGATCCACCCGAGACCGATGCCGCTCAGGACACCCGTGAAGGCGACCTCTCGACGACCGTCTGGTACAGCACTACGGGCGAGGTCTATCACGAGGATCTTAGCGGCATCCCGGCTTGCCCTGAGGTCATGCCGAACGTCGACGAGCACACGCTTCGAGAGGCCCGGGACACGGGCAAACGCCCCTGTAAGGACTGCTGCCCGGTCCAATATCCGGAGGAAGCAGAGACAGAAGCTCACGCGACGAAACTCGGTGATTTCGCATGACGGAGACACCATCTGGCTCGAACCAACCGCGTGAACGCCCGCCGAACAAGTACGAACAGGCGCTTGCCGCGGCTCGCGACGACCCCAGTCTGCGCGAGCTCGCGAACAACATCTACGCGCTCCCGCACGTCGTCGAAGTCTTCGTCGACGGCGAGGATGACCCTGGCCGGCCGATAGTCCTCACCGTTGGCTTCGACGACGACGGACACCGCGCAGTCGGCAACGTCCTCGAAATCATGTGGGTCGCCGGCTGGCGGCCCAACGACGCAACATTCGCCTACCGACGTCTCCGCTTCCAGCGAGTGAACCCGGATGACTGAGAATCAAACGCGCGACAGTCCGGTGTATCGCATCCACGACGAGCCCGTGGTGGAGACGACCGACCAGGAGGCCGCTGCGGCCGCCCGCGATCTCGGCTACCGCGTCGAAGAGGTGACTGCCGATGGCGAGTGAGCGAGACGGCGGAGACCAGCGCCCAAGCCTCGGGGTACTGGCGTTCTACACGCTCGGGCTCGCCGGCTTTGGGGCATTCATCCACGCTGTCGCCGAGTACGGGTTTGGCGACCTAGCGGTCGTGATGCTACTGTGGGGCGTGGTGTGGATTGCTGGTGGCGAAGGGTTCCGGAGGCTGGAACATGCCAACTGACGCCGAGTCCTCGCAGCAGGTCAATCAGGATGACGTCTCGCGGTACCTTGGGGATGACTTCGACCCAAGCGACGTCGACGAGTTCGCGAGGACGGAGTGCGACCACTGTGGTCGGAAGGCGGCGACCGGCGCGCATGGGTGTTGCCGGTGGTGCCGCGGCTATCTCCACGGAGTTGCGGTCGGTATCCGGGGTGATGGGGCGTGAGCGCGCTCTGTTTAAGTAGTCTGTCGCGTCTCCGAGCGGCCGACAACGAACCAATAACCGACCAATACCGCCCGAAAGCGTCCGACACACGTTTATGGTGCTTGAGCAAAAAGGCCACTCTATCAGGTGACCGATACCCCACGCTAGGACACAGTAATTACCGCGACACCACGACCCTGAAGCCCACGAACGCGTGCCATCGCGTTCGCGGGATGCGGGCCGTGGTGCCGGAGAAGCCCACGTTCGTGCTTCTCCTTTCGCGGGCAATCGGTAAAATCGTTTCGCCCCTTCACCAGCGACGCGTATCTGCTGGATTGGGGCGCAACACGCGCTGAGAACCCGGTAGCCCCACGTATGCGTAGTCAGCCCCACCACGACCAGACGCCCTGCGTCCCCCAGCCGGAGGCCCACCGATGACCAACCACGTCATCGCGTGCTCCGAGTACAGCGGGTCCTGCATCGTCGAAGATAACCTCGAAGAGGTGACCCGATGAGCCAGACACCCGGCTTGACGTGGAGCCAACAGGCCCCCCTCACCGCGGACGTCGAGCTCGAAGACCCGCCAGTGTCCCGCCCGGAGCTCTGGCGCCGCATCGTCGTCCCCGAGGCCTTCTGGTCCGCCCTTGATGATGCGCTGCAGGCGTTCGTCGAGGACGCCTCAGACACGTGGGAGCTGGGTGAAAATCTCCGAGCGGCGACGACACGAGAGTTCGCAGATGTTGCTGTTCAGTACGTCACGGCAACGGCTGGTGACGAGCGTGGAGCAGAGAAGGAGCGAGAGTTTCGCCGGCAGGCTCGAAATCTCGGCGGCTACGGCGTCGACACGTCCCTTAAGGACGTGCGAGACGGGCCGCTGGCGTTACTCCAAGCTGCCGACGTCGTTCCAGACATCGTCCTCAACATCGACGCTGACTGGCTGGACGGCCTGACCGGGACGCAGCTGCGTCGGTGGCTGTCGTTCCTCCCAGTGCTCGCGACCGGCTGCGCCGTCCGCGTGGTTGTCTCGCCCATCGCAGCCCGCCGGCTCGTCCGGAGTCATGCCGGGAAGCTGCCGGCGGACAGCGTTCAGCAGCTCGCACAGCCGTCCGGTAACGCGTGCGACCACGCGCGCGTTGGCGACCGGACGCCACTCCCCGGCGACCGCGAGCTCGCACGCGACGCCCTCGATGCGCTGGACCGTGATGGGCCGCTGCTAGCTGTGCTGCGGGCGCTGGCGGCCTCGTCGGACCAAATGCTCACGTACGACGCGCTTGACCGCCACGTGCTCCTCGAGGACGCGCCACGGGCGACGTGGCGCTCACGTCTCTTACGGCTCCGCGATCTCGGCGTGGTCGACCGCCAAGAGTGGGCGGGCGTCGCCCATCATCGTCTCACGACCGCTGGTCTGCTTGTTGTCCAAGAGGACGCTGAGGAGCGCGGTGAGGAGCCACCAACTCCCGGGAGCGGTTGGGAGACCGACCGCACCGAACAGACACCCGAGCCGCACAGCACGGCAACTGACGCTGCTGACGCTGATGGCGCGCGCGAGGAACGCGTGCGCCGTGGTGACGACGGTGCGGACGAGGCGTTGTCCAGCCGTTCGGCACCCCCCAAATCTTCCAGCGAGGGCCGTGTACCCATACGCGGGCAAGACGGCCCCGGGGACGCCGAGGGCCGGGACGCGGCGGCTGAGGGGCGTGAGGTCGCCAAGAGCGGCCGCGAGACGGGCCGCCCCGGCAAGGAAGGCCGGATGCGACCTGATCGCCACGCCGCGCTCTACTCGGTCACGAACGGCGCCGACGTCGTCACCTGTAACCGGTCGGTAGACAGCGTGAGCGGCCGCCGCACCCGGTATGATGAGGACCGTGATGAGGTTTCGGTCTCGGTGGACTACTCCGACGACGTGGCGGTGCTGGCGGTGCGGCTGTGCGCCGCGTTGACCGAGGGAGATGCCTGGAATTCCGCACTGTCACAGGAACGTCTCGACGGTGCTGGCGGGGACTTAGCCGGCCTCGTGACGTCGAATCCGTACATTCTCCGGAAGGGTCGCTGCCTCGGCTACCTAGCGAACGAGGACGCGAACGGCCACGACTTCCGAGAACGCCTTCACAAGGAGCGACGGGCACTGCTCGCGATGCTCGACGACCTCCGCGGTGAGGACGGCGAGTTTCGGGCGGACATCGCCAGTGAAGTCGCCCGGCGAGCACATGGACTGCTTGGAACGCTCGCCCAGCTCTACGACCTCCTCGGCATCGACATTGTTCGCGAGATTCGCGTCAAGAACTACCGTCGCGACGTCCACGACCGCCGCCGAATTCTCGTAAAATTCCTTTCGTCGGCCATTCCGAAATCGGCGCGCTACGGCCATTACTCGGCGTATCGCGTCCTCTATGAGCCGCGGAGTGAGAAGCGGTGTAACGACAACACGCTCGGCCAGCCGGACACGAGAGGCGACAAAACAGGCGAACACATCGGGTCGTGGGTCATCTCGGGACCGGGCGCCGACGACTTGCTTCCCGACCTCGAAGGGTGTGCCGGCCGAGAGTACGACCTCCAGGAGGATGCCGAGAACTTCGCGGCGTTCGAGGTGCCGGTCGTCGTCGAGGACGGCTGGCGGCGGGAAGCCATCGCAACGGCGGTGAACCGCGTCGGTGTCGGGAAGAATCTCGAAGGGACACGGGCCACGATTTCGACGCTGGCCGCGCTCTTGGGGAGCGTCCATGACGTCGCGGCGGCGATCTGGGGGCTCGGCGCCGAGGACGAGTTCCGTGAGATAGACCTCGCGGAGCTGCGTCCAGCGCTCGGCCGGCTGCCGGCGGACCGAATCCTTCCCGATGTCGGCGGCAGCACGATCTCCCGAGTGGTCGCGGCGCTGCTGGAGGCCGATGAGCCGCTGTCGGCGTCGACGCTGTCGGAGCGGGCAGACGTCTCGACGCAGAGTCTTCGCGATAATCGGGACGTCTTGGAGGCGTTCGGCCTCGTCGACGTCACCGAGCAGGGTGCGGGTCGCGCCTCGCTGTGGCGGTTCCGGCTGCCGTTCAAGAGCGAACGCTTCGATGACGTGCCGGAACGGGAGCCCGAGGAGTACCCCGGCGAGGGGTCGGTACTGCGGCCCTCGGCGCTCCTGCAGGAGCGTGACCCTCGGGTGTCGGAGGCGGTTCTGGCGGTCTTGGAGGGGCCGCTGATGGAGCTCGGTATCGACGTGACGAGCACCGAGGAGTGGCTAGATCTCGTCACGGACTACCGACTGAGTGCTGAGAAAGCAGAGGCGACAGCGAAGCGGTGGCCGTGGATTCGGCCGTGGATGAACGTAGTTGCGGCGTTGCTCGGCTGGGATTGCAAGCTGTTCACGAACGGGTGGTTGGAGACGTCGTCGACGGAGTACCGCTTCGGGGCGGCACCGCGAGCAGACCAGACGACGCTGCGGAAGGCAACAGCGGATTAATGTCGAGAGTTCGGGTTTCGGATGCGGCTGTGGGATATAAGGGCCCGGACGGGGATATTCAAGTCAGTATCGACGATGTCACCTGACGGCCACCCCAGCCCGGAGGAGATGGCGGAGCATTCGCGCAAGAGGTTAGAGGCGGCTCGCGAGGAGCTCCAGCACATGAGCACCGAGGAGTTCGAGGAGATGTTCGAGGAGCTGCTTGAACGTCTTGAGGTCTTCGACGAGTCGACGGACTTGATGATTGTTCAGTTCGCGGTCGGTATCGACGAGGGCATCGAGAAGTGGCGGCTCCAGCACCTCGATAACTCTATCGAGGGCTCACTCTGGGACAAACAGAAGTACGTCCTCGATTTCGACGAGGTCGGGGCGAACGGCCTCGGTATTGACACGTTCACTGTTAATTTTGTCCAGGAGGGTGCACCAGCACCAGAAGATGCACGCAAGGCGTTGTACGCCGCGTTTCGTGAAGCGTCAGAAGTTGACTCGCCGGATGACCTCTTCATCTCTGATGTTCAGATGCGCGTCGACGTCACCGAGGACGGCTTTTCAATCTCCTATCTGTAGCAGTCGTCGCTAGCAAGTAGTTCTACCCGTTCCTTTTCTCTGTCATCGGGCTACTTTATCGAGGGTATCCCCTCGATGAAAGACCCGAAAGTCCGTGTGGATGGTGTGGTCTTGAACGGCGGCGCTAGAGGTCGCGGGGCTGGACCGTCTTGCGGTCGTTGGCCTCGGCGCGTTCGGCAGCGTCGGCAAGCAGTTCGGCGACCTCCTCGTTGAGGGCATCGTAGAAGTCGGCCGCGACGTTGTAGTCCTCGATTTCGTCCTTCACGGCTGCTTTGACGATTAGGTCAGACATTCCATCTGAGGGTTCTCTGGTCCCGTATATAAAGGTTCGAAGTTTCTCACCCCGGCTTTCGCGCGTCGTACTGCCGGTGTACGTCCGGAATATCGGAGCAGTCTTAATGAACCTATAAAAAGGAGTGAATTGGACGGATGCACGACTTCACGGGATTCCAACGCGACCTGTTGTATGTGATTGCTGACTTCGAGGAACCGCACGGCCTTGCCATCAAAGACGAACTCGAGGACTACTACGGGAACGAAATCAACCACGGGCGGCTGTACCCGAACCTCGATGAACTCGTGGACAAAGCCCTCGTGGAGAAAGGCGAACTCGACAGGCGAACAAACTCGTATACGCTCACGGAACGTGGCCGCCGCGAGCTCGCTGCGCGCCGCGAATGGGAGAAACAGTACGTCGACGTCGGCGAGTAGGCTACGCCCTCGTGCGCTGCTCACCGCCGCACTCGCCGTCGCGAACTTCATCGACTGAGACGAGCCCGGCAATCTCGCCGACGTCCTTCTTCCAGCCGTTCAACACGAGAAGACCGCCCTCCGTCGCTAACCAACAAATCTAATTTAAAGCGGGTTCTGTTGGTTAGCATGACCGATGCTAGCGCCGTCGACGACCACCGCCTCGAAATCGACGAGGACACGTGCCTCGCACTCACGGGCAGCGCCAACCAGTGCGGCAACGGCCTCAACACGGACGCAGCCGACGCGGACGCCGGTCTCTGCGGCATCCACGTTGATACCGATGCCGTGAGGCTCACGGACTTCGACGTTGCGGCGTGGGCTGGCCTCCTTGACGAGTTTATTGATCTGTTTCGAGACAACACTACAGCGTACGCTCTCGCGACGCTCTCACCCGATATTGAGGACGTCTGGGGCACCGTGACTGGTGTTCAAGAGCTTACGATTGGGCCGGTGGAGTTCAGCGTCTCCCAGGTCTGTGGGCTTGCTCGCGAGCTCGCCTCCCACCCGGACCTCGACGTCGACGACCACCCGCTCGGGACCGGCGGGTGCATCGCGTTACAGGACACAAGCGCGAAAAACCACTCCTGCCCGAACAGCGCGTACGGCCAAAGCCTCCTCTGTGGCGTGCATCAAGACGCAGACCTGCCGGGGACACTCCTCGATGACGACGAGCGCGGCAGCAACTATGAGGACGTCACCGTTGACGGCGACGACTACCTCCTTGTCGAACGGCGTGGCGAGGACCTGATCGTCGTCGACGTCGACGAGTGGATGATTCAGCGCCTCGACGGCGCCGCGTCTATCGCGAGCGATGGGGCGCGAATCGAGGAACCGGAGGCTCCGAGTCAGTTGCCGAAGTATCTCCGTGAGGGCCTGCAGAAGCAGGACGCGGATGATTTGCGGGTGGTTGCGGAGTTCGCGGAAGAGTTGGCGGCGTATCGCGAGCAACGCCAGCAGCGCGCGCTCGAAGCGAACGCGGACCGCGACGTCGACGACGTCCCCGACGAGTGGGAGGATGACGAGTGGGAAGATGAGCTCGAGGAAGCCCGCGAGAAAGCCGACCTCTCGGAGACGAAGGGGACGTTGACGACGAAAACCATCGAGAATCGGGACTACTACTACCTGCAGTGGCGGGAGGGAGACAAGATCCGGAGCCAGTACGTCGCCCCCGTGGTGCCCGCGAATTCCAGCTAACCAACACCGACCACCTTGTTTACCCTTCGTTGGTTAGCCTCTAAAGTCCTCAATACCAGTAGTTGCCAACGGTTTCTTTACCCGATGGATGTGGTGAAACGCCCGGTCATTACAACCAGTTGTCTGACTTTCTACGCAACCCTACCGGTCACCGTAGACCCGAGCGTGGATCGCTGAAGAACCACGTCCAGGGGTACGCGGGTTGAAAACCGTTCAGCACCGCCAAATACGGAAAAGTTTGAGCGAGGTTTAGGTCGCCTGGTTGTCCAGCGTGACTTCCTCTTGCGTGATAACCGTTCGCGTGCCTTCGCTGCCAATCCCGATAACAGTCACTTGCAGAGTCACCTCCTGGTTATTATCATCACCTGCAGTAATGGTGCCATCGGAGGAACCATCCTCCTCGTCACTATTATATTGGATTGTTGCGGAGTCACCGACCTGATTGAGAGTGACATTCTTGTTGACATCCTCAGCCGACACGTTCAGGCTGGATGCGGTGCCTTCGCTAATCCAGGTAACGGTTGCAGTGCCGTCATTTTCGCTCACGTCGACGCCGGCTTGGACGGACTCGTTGACGGAGCCACCGAAGCCGAGCACGAAGCTGGCGATGACGGCGGCGAGAATAACGGTGATAGCAACCATGAGGATAACTCCGATGACTGGCGACACACCGCGTTCGTCTCGGTCCGGAATCTCAAGTGTAACCTTCTTCATATATTTGGTGTGCACGCAACCCAAAGGGATACGGTGGCACCCCACGAACAAACTCGTGGAGCTCGCCCCTCCGTTTTCCCGGTTGGATTCGCGCGTAGAATGATGTATCAACCGCGCATACTTAAAGGACACCACCAATTAACGAGTTACGAACCAAAGCAATCACACCAGATTCCGACGGATGGCCCTCCCTACACCACAAGCGCTCGCCCGAACGTACCGCACACCTGGATACGAAGACCCGTGGGAGTGCGTTACGGACTACCAGCGCGTGCTCGAATACACGACCGAGCACCCGAACCATGGGAGCAGTGCAGTAGCCACTCGGCTCAACTTACCGCGCAGTCGCATCCGGCCATGGATGAACGATAGTCGCCCCGACGTCGTGCGGGGCATTCAAACAGCAGAAGCGAACGGCTGGCTTGCCGACCACGCCACCCCCGAAACAACAACGGCACTCGTTGCGCTCGCTGCGTGGGCGCTCAGCGGCGGCAGCATCAACCACGGTGAGGGTGGCGCGCACGTGTACTTCTCCCTCGACCATGACGACGATGACTACTTTGCCACGCTCGCCTCGACTGCTGGATTCGAATATCGTGTCGTCAACGAAACGGCGACTGAGCGAGCGACTGAAGCACGACCGGCAGCAGATGGCTCCGTGCTCGCGCGTGTGCTGATAGCTATGGGTGTGCCGCGTACGGCGACGGAGAAGCATACTGCAACCAGTCTGCCAGCGTTTGTCGACACGCTGAGTGCGGAGTTGCGACTGGCATTTGCTCGGGTGTACGTGTTGAATCGCGGCGCGAAGCATGCGGATAAGGATACGCTGACGATTCGTGTGGAGCGGCCTGCTGCGTATCTCGATGAACTCGTAGGGGTACTACGGGCTGTTTCGGGTGAGGCAGTGACGCGAACAGGGAAGACAGTGACAGTGTCGGCAGCAGCGGCGCGGGTGTTGCTTCCTGCGCAGCGGATGTAGTGTCCGTACTCGCATAGAGCTGGTGGGGTGGTTCTCAACTCCGTTTTCGACAGCTTCCCAAGCGATACTTCCGCATTCCCACTTACCGATTCAGCCGCCTCAGTTTCAGAACCCGTTCTGAATAAAGAAACCGCGCTAGCAACTACTGATACGGGTGTTTCACGCGTTATTCCTCGTCGGTGCTGCTATACCGGACCTTCTCGATATCTTTTGCTAAGTCCTCTGGGTGCCGGTCTCGATAGGAGGCATGCGTTGTCTCGATGGACTTGTGTCGAAGGACCTCCTGTGCGCTTTCGGCGGCGACCTCGCCGTAGAGTTCGTCGCCAAGCCCACGCCGGCCGCCGTGCGGCTTTAAATAATCGCCGTCCATATCGACGTCTGCCTCCTCGCAAAGCCGCTGTAAGAGCGTTCTCGCGCCCTCTGTCGTCAACGCAGGCGGCGCAACCTCATATTCACGCAGCACCTCGTCGATTTCGCAGTCTTCCAGGACACCCTCGATTTCCTCGTCTCCGTACCCGCGGTCGGCGAGCTCGTCGCGAACAGCGCCGTACTTTGATGCCGCATCGCCGGTCGGGATGACGGGCCACTCGTCGGGTGCGTCGATGAGCCGCCGATAGCGCGCCAGCTTCTCCGCAGTTACGCCCGGGAGCGACACCGCTTCTTGGTCGCCGGACTTCCCGAGGACCGTCATCATCCCCTTCTCGAGGTCGACGTCCTCCCACCGGAGGCCGTTGCGGCGGTCGTCGCGACTGACGCTACAGACCTCCGCACCACGAACGCCGGTATCAGCGAGGATGTAGACAAGGGAGCGGTCACGAAACGCGCTTGGGGCGTCGCTGGCGTCGTCCTCAAGGGCGGCATGGGCACGCTCGTCGACGTAGGCAAGCAACCGTTCGCGAGCATCGGCAGTCCAGAACTGTTGGTCGACGTCGTTGCTTTTCGATGGGAGTGGTTCTTCGGCGGTGGTCGTCGCGAGCGGGTTCTGGTCGATTTCGCCGCTGCGCTGCCACCAGCCGAAGGTGGCTCGCGCGAGCGCGAAATACGTCCGAATGGAGTTCGCGGCGAGCTCGTTTTTGCCTTCGATTTCGTCTCGCTGCTGGAGATTGACCGCCCAATCTCGGGCGTCCTGTTCGTCGACGTCCTGGACGCGGTCGACGACGTTGTTCTCGGCGAGGAACTGGAACAGATTGTTAACGGCGACCCTCGTGATTTGCTGGGTCTGCGGGCTTTCGAGGCTGACCATCCGGTCGTCGAGGAGGGTTTCGAGGCCGCGAACCCCAGGGGTAGCGTTGGTCTCAGACATCTAAATCACGCTTCCACGCGTTGAAACACTCCGCATCGTGGAGTACGAAGGATTTGTAGCGGACGCCTCGGCCACCGCCAGCGCCGAATCTGAGGGTGGTGTGGAGGTGGTAGTTGCTGGTGTCGAGGTCGTCGTCGCAGCCAGCACAGGCGACGATCTCGCTGTTGTTTACGACGGTGCGTTTGGCGATTGGGCCAGCTTTGACGTTTTGGTGGGGTATAGAGGCTCGCTGTGGGACTTCCATGGTTCGTGCTTACCGGAGGGCGGCCACCCCCTTAGTTCTGGTTTGTCTTATCGAACTAAACCAAACCAAACGAAAAACGACCTAATCACACGACTCAGGCGCTCTAAGACACGAGAACGCCCAATTAGCGGGGCTGTAAACTATATACCGCTATACAGAACTTCGGGGCGATTTCTCTCAAGGCTG